>JBQCDS010000653.1:0-14935 GCA_051961035.1 Trinickia sp.
CTTGCTATACTCTCGCTTCTTCGTGGCCCGGTAGCTCAGTTGGTAGAGCAGCGGATTGAAAATCCGCGTGTCGGTGGTTCGATTCCGCCCCAGGCCACCAGCAGTATCCAACCCCAAGAATCGTAAGATTCTTGGGGTTTTTCTCATGGCTCGCACTGGTGGTCCCCGCATGCGAGCAGTGGGCGGCTATCGCGTGCGATCGTTTGCCGCAGGTCCGGTATAAGCGCCATGGTGCTCGACGCTCGAGAGCGAAGCATATACTGCAAGCACCGCGCGCCGGGAGCGCCGCGCCGCGCGCCGGCATGCGCCGTGCGCTCACCTTCAATCGATGGCCCACGGAGTTTTCACGGTGATTCGGACAGACGCTAAGCATGGCGCGCTCGTGCTTTTTTCGGGCGGGCAAGATTCAACCACGTGCCTGGCTTGGGCGCTCGAGCGCTACGAGACGGTCGAGACGCTTGGCTTCGACTACGGGCAACGCCACCGCGTGGAACTCGAATGCCGCGACCGCGTGCGTCAGGCAATGGCCGAGACCTTCCCCGAATGGGGCGAGCGCCTGGGCGAAGATCACATGATCGATTTGTCGGTGCTCGGTGCGATCAGCGATACAGCGATGACGCGCGAGATTCAGATCGAGGCGCAGGCGAACGGCCTGCCGAACACGTTCGTGCCCGGCCGCAATTTGATGTTCATGACGATCGCCGCCGCAATCGCATACCGTCGGGGGCTGTCGGTGCTCGTCGGCGGGATGTGCGAAACGGATTTCTCGGGCTATCCCGATTGCCGCGACGACACGATGAAGGCGCTCCAGGTTGCGCTCAATCTCGGCATGGACAGCCGCTTCGTCGTCGAGACGCCGCTCATGTGGCTCGACAAGGCCGATACTTGGCGCCTCGCGCGCGATCTGGGCGGCGACGCGCTCGTCGAACTCGTGCGCGTCGAAACGCACACCTGCTATGTCGGCGAACGCGCCGAGCTGCACGACTGGGGCTTCGGATGCGGCGAATGCCCGGCCTGCCGCCTGCGCAAACGCGGCTATGAAGCGTTTCTCGCCGGCGAAAAGGTGAGCGAGCCGGCCTAGCGGCGCCGGAAGCATCGGCCGATCCGCCCCGGGTCGCCCAAAAACGAGACAGACGAAAGAAGCAGCATGACGTACGCGGTCAAGGAAATTTTCTACACGTTGCAAGGCGAAGGGGCGAACGCGGGCCGGCCGGCCGTGTTTTGCAGGTTTGCCGGCTGCAACTTATGGTCGGGCCGCGAGGAAGATCGCGCGAGCGCCGTTTGCCGCTTTTGCGATACCGATTTCGTCGGCACCGACGGCGAGAACGGCGGTAAGTATCGAGACGCCCGTGCGCTCGTTGCGCGAATCGCCTCGCAGTGGCCGGAGGGCGAAGCGCATCGCTTCGTCGTCTGCACGGGCGGCGAGCCGATGCTGCAAATGGACGAGGCGCTCGTGAGCGCGTTGCATGCGGCGGGCTTCGAAGTGGCGATCGAGACGAACGGCTCGCTGCCCGTGCTCGAGTCGATCGATTGGGTTTGTGTCAGCCCGAAGGCCGATGCGCCGCTCGTGGTGACGAAGGGAAACGAGCTGAAAGTCTTCGTCCCGCAGGATAATCAGCGCTTGGCCGAGTATGCCGAACTCGACTTCGAGTATTTCCTCGTGCAACCGATGGACGGCCCTTCACGCGAGCTGAACACGCGCTTGGCGATCGACTGGTGCAAGCGCCATCCACGCTGGCGGCTCTCGATGCAAACTCACAAGTACCTGAACATTCCCTGATTCGCCGTGCTGACGATTACCCGAAAACTCGAATTCGATGCGGGGCACCGCATCCCCGACCACCGCAGCCAGTGCCGCAATTTGCACGGTCACCGCTACGTGCTCGAGATCACGCTGCGCGGCGATGTCGTGGACACCGAAGGCGCATCCGATCGCGGCATGGTGATGGACTTCGCCGATGTCAAATCGCTCGCGATGGAGCACCTCGTGAGCCGTTGGGATCACGCGTTCCTCGTATTCGAAGGCGATACGCGCGTGCGTGAATTCCTCGAATCGATGGCGGATCACAAAACGGTCGTGCTCGATCGGATCCCCACGGTCGAAAATCTCGGCGCGATAGCCTTCGAGATACTGGCGAAGGTCTATGACGCGCATTACGGCGTCAACCTGCGGTTGCAGCAAGTGCGCCTGTATGAAACGCCCAACTGCTGGGCGGATGTCGTGCGTGACGCGAACGCCTAACTAGCGTATTGCGCCGGCCCTTCGGTTCGAAGCCGGAAGACAGGCATCGGCCCCGATTCATCCCTCGGCGCGCGCTGCGCTACTCGCTTGCATCCGATCGAATATTGTCGGCGTATGATCGAACGAGGCTGGCGATACGCGCCGCGGGGAGACGAAGTCATGAAAGGGCGGACGATGAAGGCGCGGATGCTGTGGATGCTGATGCTGGGCGCTGTCGCCTGGGTAACGGCAGGTGGTGCGTTGGCGCAGGCGGCCGGGCAAACAGCTGCGGATGCCGAAACGCAGTCGGCCGTCGCGGATTACAACGCCGGCAATTTCGTCGTGGCGCTCAAGGAGTTTCGCCATGCGGCCGACCAGGGCAACCGGCTGGCCCAATTCAACTACGCGATGATGCTGCTCAACGGCGAAGGCACGGCGGCCAACGTCGATGAAGGCCGGAAGTGGCTGCTCAAGGCCGCCGAGGCGAATATGTCGCACGCTCAATACGTCTACGGAAAGATGTACGACGACGGCGACTTCGTGGCCCGCGATCCGGCCGTGGCGCACCAGTGGTTTCTGAAAGCCGCGCGGCAAGGCCACGTGCAAGCGGAGCTCGCGCTGGCGAACCAATTCCTCGACGGTCGTGGCACGCCGCGCGACAACGCGCGTGCGTTCTTCTGGTACAAGAAGGCGGCCGAAGGCGGCGACATGACGGCTCAGTACGTGACGGGCTCGTTCTACGAACGCGGCGGCGACGGCGTCGAGCGCAACTTGAACGTCGCTCGCGCGTACTATGCGGCGGCGGCGGCCCAGGGCGATCCGGCGGCTCGGCTCAAATATCAGGACTTGAGCCAGGAACTGCAAAAGCAGGCCAAGAAGCAGCCGCCCGATAGCAAGTAGCAGGCGGCACGGCGGGCCATCGGCACGTCAGCTTTTCATTAGCCGCTTTTGCCGGCCGACGCTCATGATGAGTCCGACGGCGACCCCGAGCGTGGTCAGCGCGGTGCCGCCATAGCTCATGAATGGCAGCGGCACGCCCACGACGGGCAAAATCCCGCTGACCATGCCGACGTTGACGAACGCATAGGTGAAGAACGCCATCGTTAGCGATCCGGCTAGCAGCCGGCCGAACATCGTCGCTCCATTGGCCGCGATGTAAAGCCCGCGCGCGATCAGCGCCGAATAGAGCGTCAGCAGCACGAGTTCGCCCACGAGCCCGAATTCCTCCGCGAATACAGCGAAGATGAAATCGGTATGTTTCTCGGGAATGAAGTCGAGGTGGGCCTGCGTGCCTTTGAGCCACCCCTTGCCGAGCGGGCCGCCCGAGCCGATCGCAATGACGGCCTGGATCGTATGGAAGCCCTTGCCGAGCGGATCGGACGTCGGATCCAGCAGCGTGCAGATGCGGTGCTTTTGATAGTCGTGCATCAGCGGCCACTGCACTTGCGGCTGACAGATCTTCTCTTGGAACGTGGCGACGAGGCCGATAGCGATAATCGCTGCGATGAGCACCGGCACGATCAACTTGAACGACAGCCCGGCCAAATAGATGACAAAAAGCCCGGCCGCGAATACGAGCACGGCGGTGCCCAGATCCGGCTGCTTGGCGATCAACCCCACGGGCAGAAGCAGGATCGCAAAGCCGGCGACGAAGTCGTACCAGCGGATCGCGCTTTCGCGGCGGTGGTAGTACCACGCCAACATCAAAGGCGTGGCGATCTTCAAAATCTCCGACGGCTGAACGACGACACCCACATTGATCCAGCGTTTCGCCCCTTTCTTCGTGATCCCGAACATCGCGACCGCGACGAGCAGCGCGACGCCGAATGTATAAAGCGGCACCGCGAAGCGCATCAGCGTGGGAGGCGGGATGGTGGCGAGCACCCACATCAGCACGAACGTCAGCACGATGTTGCGCAGTTGATCCTCGACGCGCCCGGGCACATCGATGCTCGCGCTGTACAACGTGACGATGCCGACGCACAAGAGCAGAAACACCGTCAGCGCGAGTGGACGATCGAAACCGGCGAACATCTTCTTCAAGCGTTCGAGCCAGGCGCGCTTATCGAAAGCGAAGGGCATGCCTTTCTCCGTTATTCGTTGGGGCCGGGCGCAGCCGGCTTAGCCGCGGCCGGCGCTTGCGCGTCGCCGTCGCTGCCTTTGCGCGACGGGGCGAGGGTGGCGCTGGCGGCCGCATCGACCGGGGTGCGCCGCTTATGCGGACGAGGCGCGGCCCCTGCGGCCCCCGATACCTTCCCTTCGCGCAAGCGCCGCATCGCCTCCACGGCCGAAATGCGCGAATCGGAAGCGCCGGCGTGCGCCGATGGGCCCGACAAGGCCGACGAGTCAGACGCAGCCGGCGTGCGCGCGGCGGGTGCAACGCTCGTTACCTGGGCACCGGCCGATGCCGCGCTCGGCGCCAAAGCCGCTTGCGATGCGGCGAGCACGTCGGACGCGATCAGCGGCGAAGACGAGGCATCGCGCGGCGCGGAAGCCGGTACCACCGGCAACGGCAGCGGTTTGAAGCCGGCCGCGACCTTCACGGCCGGCGCGTTGCCGTCCTGCGCGCCCGATGCGCCGATGACGGGGCCCGCGTTGGCCTGCGTGGCCGAGGCGGCTGACGCGGCTTGA
This sequence comes from Trinickia sp., assembly GCA_051961035.1. Classification (GTDB taxonomy): domain Bacteria; phylum Pseudomonadota; class Gammaproteobacteria; order Burkholderiales; family Burkholderiaceae; genus Trinickia. The sequence continues at coordinate 4,853 of JBQCDS010000653.1, forward strand.
GCGACGGCGGCGGCAAGCACGCCCGGTTTCCCGCGCTGGAGCAGGTAGTAATCGAGGACGCGGCGCACGATCGGGCCGGCCACGCTCGCGCCCCAGCCGCCGTTTTCGACGATCGTCGCCACGGCGATCACAGGATGATCGGCCGGCGCGAAGGCGATGAACAGCGAGTGGTCGCGCAGATGTTCGGCGATCGCGCCGCCGTGATATTTCGCGCCTTGCAACGAATACACCTGTGCGGTACCGGTCTTGCCCGCCGCGACATACGGCGCGTTGCGGAACACTTGATAGCCGGTGCCGGACGGATTGGTCGTCACGGCGACCATCCCGCGTTTGACGACGTCGATGTCCGCTTGGCTCACGTCGATGCGTCCACTTTCATGCGGCACGGTGAGCCGCATGTCGTGCGTGATGGGATTTTCGATTTCCTTGACGAGGTGGGGCCGCATGACGATGCCGTTATCCGCCAGCGTCGCGGTGGCGTGTGCGAGTTGCAGCATCGTGAACGAGTTGTACCCCTGGCCAATGCCGAGGCTGATCGTCTCGCCCTCGTACCAGCGCTGTTGCTCGGGCTTGTGGTAGGCCTTCTTTTTCCATTCCGTCGACGGCAAAATCCCACGCGCCTCGCCGGCGATGTCGATGCCGGTGATTTGCCCAAAGCCCCACGGCTTCATGAATTTGGCGATCGCATCCACGCCGAGATCGTGCGCGAGCATGTAGAAGTAGGTGTCGTTCGACACCATGATCGCGCGGTTCATGTCGATCCAGCCCTGTCCTTGCGGGCCGTCGTTGCGGAACGTGTGGCCGCCGAACTGGTAGAAGCCCGGGTCGTGAAAGCCCCATTCCGGCGTGCGCTTGTGCAGCGTCAGCGCGGCGAGCGCCATGAACGGCTTGTAGGTGGAACCGGGCGGGTAGGCGCTGTGCAGCGGCCGGTTCAGCAACGGGTGATCGGGCGAATTGTTCAGCTCGTCCCACGTTTGCTGATCGATACCGTCGACGAACGCGTTCGGATCGAAGCTCGGCGCCGAGACGAAGGCGAGCACATCGCCCGTCGCCGGTTCGATCGCGACAAGCGCGCCGCGCTTGCCGGCGAACGCTTGCTCCGCGACCTCTTGCAGCCCGATGTCGAGCGAGAGCACGAGATTGTTGCCCGGCGTCGCCTGCGTGCGCGAGAGCGTGCGCACGGGGCGCCCGCCCGCCGTGACTTCCACTTCCTCGAAGCCCGTCAAGCCGTGCAATTCGGCTTCGTAGCTTTGCTCGACGCCGATCTTGCCGATGTAGTCGGTGCCTTTGTAGTTGTTGGCGTCGAGGCGCGGATCGTAATGATCGGGATCGCTGTCGTTCTGTTCGCTGACCGCGTCGATTTTCTCTTGGTCGCGCTGCGAAATGCGGCCGATGTAGCCGATCACATGCGCGGCCGTGCTACCGAGCGGATATTGGCGGAACAAGCGCGCGCGCACGTCGACGCCAGGAAAACGAAAACGCTGCGCCGTGAAGCGCGCGACTTCCTCGTCGGTCAACCGTGTGCGGATCGGCAGGCTTTCGAAATTCTTGGAATCCTCGAGCAGCTTTTTGAAACGGCGGCGATCGCGGGCATCGATCGTGACGACCTTCGATAGCTCGTCGATGACATGATCGAGCGAATCGCTGAGCTTCGACGGCGTGATTTCGAGCGTATAAGCGGAATAGTTGCGGGCGAGCACGACGCCGTTGCGATCGGTGATGATGCCGCGATTGGGCACGATCGGAGCGACGGAAATCCGGTTTTCCTCGGCCTGGAGCGAGTACTTGCTGTAGTGCCAGACCTGCAAGAACAGAAAGCGCAGGATCAGCAGGCCGAAGCAGACGAGCACGAACAATCCCGCCGCCGCCACGCGAAAGCGGAACTTCGAGAGCTGTAGCTGGGTGTTTTTGAATTCCGTCATGCTTCCGAATAGCCAGACCGTCGCGCGAGCCGCGCTTCTTGTGGAGCCCCTAAATGGGCCGCGTGTCGTCCGGGTCGGCCGGGCGGCGCTGCGGCATGAGCAGCAGCGAGCAGGCGATCGGCCACAGGGCGGCTTCGACGAAACCGTGCACGAGTTGACCCCAGCCGGGGAACGGCGCGCCGGTTAGCAAGCGCGTGACGAACGGCACCAGTTGCGCGACCACCAGCAGCGGCGCCACGGCGAACACCTGAAGGCCGCGCGGCATCCAAAGCACGCGCCGGTGAATCGTGATGGCCCCGTACGAAAGCAGTGTGTAGGCGAGCGCATGTTCGCCGAGCAGGCTCGCGTCGTGAACATCCATCAAGAGCCCGAGAAAGAACGCGATGCCCATGCCGACCTTGCGCGGCTGATGCACGTTCCAAAACAGCAGCACGAGCGCGACGAAATCCGGCACGCCGATGAGCCGGCCCCATGGCATCAGATTCAGCAAGAACGCCGCCGCGAGACTGAACGAGATGAAGTACGGATTGACCGGCAGCAGGATGTACTGCGGACGATTCATCGCTGAACTCCCGACGCGGCGCGTGGTGCGCCCGCGCTCTTGCCTTTGGCTTTGACGTTGGCCTCGGCTGCGGAATGCGCGGCCGTCTCGGCTCGTTTATCGGCCGTTTTGCTCGCGGCTTTATCCGTCGCTTTTTTATCTTCGACCTTGCCTTCGCCGGCCTTCTGAGTGGCCTTTGCCGCTTTATCACCCGGCTTTTCGGCGCCCTTCGCGGCATTCTTCGCCTTGCCCTTCGGCTGCGAAGCCGCCTCCGGTTCGGCGGGGCGCGGGGGCACGTCGCTCTGATAGTGAAGCACGAGCACGTCACGCGCGCCGCGCACAGCCGCAATCGGCAAGCAGACGACACGCGCGAACGCCGTGTCGGCCTGCTTATCGACGCGCACCACCTTCGCGACGGGCAATCCTTCCGGATAGACGCCGTCGAGCCCGCTCGTGACGAGTTCGTCGCCGGCAACGACATCGGCGCTGATCGGTACGAAGCGCAGCTCGAGCGTATCGCCGGCCGCTGTGCCGTACACGACGCTGCGCAAGCCCGTGCGCACGATTTCGACGGGCACCGCCTGATCTTTGTCGGTGAGCAGGGTGACTTCCGACTGCATCGGGAACACGCGCGTGACCTGCCCGATCATGCCGTCTTCGCTGACGACGGGCGAGCCGTTCTGAACGCCTTGTTGCGAGCCTCGGCCGATCACGACTTTTTGCGTGAACGGATCGCGCATGCCGTATTGCACATCGGCCGGAATCGATTGGGTCGTGACATTGCGCGACAGATTGAGCAGCGCGCGCAGATGGTGGTTTTCCGCGGTGAGCGTCGCGACTTGATTGGCTTGCAGCGAGAGCTGAAGGTTCTTCGTGGCCAGCGTTTCGTTTTCGCGCCGCAGCGCGTCGCTCGTGACGGCGAAATGGGCGGCGCCGAGCACCAGGTCCCGCGGCAGCAGAGCGACGCGCTGCAACGGATAAAGCCCCGCATCGAGCACGGCACGCACGACTTCGAGCGTCTTGAACCGTGCGTCGGAAACCAGCAGCACCAGCGAGAAGACGACAAAGAAGATGAGCCGCGCGAGCGCGGACGGGCCTTGCTTAAATAGAGGCGGCGGACTGTATTCCATGGTCGACGCCGAAAGCGTGAACGTTGGCGGGAATGGAAGCGGCGCGCATCAGCGCTCGATCGAGGTTCAACGAGCGATGCACGCGCGGCTCACCTGCAACGTCACTCGTACGAGAAGATGCTGCCGAGTTTGTCCATGCGCTCGAGCGCCATGCCGGACCCGCGCACGACACACGTGAGCGGATCCTCGGCGACGAGCACCGGCAGGCCCGTTTCCTCGGCAAGCAAGCGATCCAGATCGCGCAGCAGCGCGCCGCCGCCCGTCAGCATCATGCCGCGCTCGGCGATATCGGCGCCGAGTTCCGGCGGCGTTTGCTCGAGCGCGATCTTGACCGACGAGACGATCTGATTGAGCGGATCGGTTAGCGCTTCCAGGATTTCGTTGCTCGAAATCGTGAAGCTGCGCGGAATGCCTTCCGACAGGTTGCGGCCCTTCACTTCCATTTCCTTGACTTCCGAGCCCGGGAACGCCGAGCCGATTTCCTTCTTGATGGCTTCGGCGGTTTGCTCGCCGATCAGCATGCCGTAGTTGCGGCGGATATAGTTGACGATCGCTTCGTCGAATTTATCGCCGCCCACGCGCACGGAACCCTTGTAGACGATGCCGCCGAGCGAAATCACGCCGACTTCGGTCGTGCCACCGCCGATGTCGACGACCATCGAGCCCGTCGCTTCCGACACGGGCAACCCCGCGCCGATCGCGGCCGCCATCGGTTCTTCGATGAGATAGACCTGCGAGGCGCCGGCGCCGTGAGCCGCTTCCTTGATCGCGCGGCGCTCGACTTGGGTCGAACCGCACGGCACGCAGATGATGATGCGCGGCGAGGGCGAGAACATGCGCGATTCGTGGGCCGTCTTGATGAACTGCTTGATCATCTGCTCGGTAACCGTGAAATCGGCGATGACGCCGTCTTTCATCGGCCGGATCGCTTCGATGTTGCCCGGCACCTTGCCGAGCATTTGTTTGGCCTCGCGGCCCACTGCCTGAATGGTTTTCTTGCCGTTGGGACCGCCTTCTTGACGAATCGACACGACGGAAGGTTCATCGAGGACGATGCCCTTGCCGCGCATGTAGATCAGCGTGTTGGCGGTGCCGAGATCGATCGCTAGGTCGTTGGAAAAGTAGCTGCGCAAAAAGCCGAACATGAAATCCTGTCTCGCGGGAGAGGCCGGGCTTCGCCGTCATGGCGCCGCGCGGCGGCGGAAAAAAAATAAAAGCTTCGGGTTCTGAGAGCGGCTGCCGTTCAAGCGCCGCCACGCGAGCGCGAAGCTGCAATGAATTCGACCGGAGGCCGCGGCACGCGAGGCGGCGGGTTATCGTTTGCGCCGAGGGCCAAGGGCCGGGCAGTCCGGGTTTGGTTCGAATGTGCAATGATACCTTATAATTTCGACCTATTTATAGTAGGCGGGCGGTGCTTTTTGCCGTTTTCGGCGCCCTCGTCGAGGGTACGATCCCACGCCCTAACTCCTTGGCGCAACATCGTTTTTTCCGCGTTGTGCTTAAGTCCTTGCTTCCGGTGAAACGCATGGCTTTGACCCTGACCGATGTGAAACGCATCGCCCATCTCGCGCGGCTCGAATTGGCCGACGCCGAGTGTGAGCACACCCTCGCTCAGCTCAACGAATTTTTTGGGCTCGTCGAGCAAATGCAGGCGGTGGATACCTCCGGCATCGCGCCGCTCGCGCATCCGATCGAGCAAATCGAGGACATCGCGCTGCGTTTGCGCGATGACGCCGTGACCGAAACGGTAGAGCGCGAACTCAACCAGAAAAGCGCGCCCGCGGTGCAAGAGGGGCTATTTTTGGTCCCGAAGGTGATCGAATAACCGCCTCCCTCAGGATCTAGGAAAGTTAACGACATGTACGAGAAAAGTTTGAGCGAGCTCGCGAGCGCGCTCGCAAACCGTGCGACGTCGGCCGTCGAACTCGCGCAGCTGTTCCTGAAGCGGATCGATGCGGCGCGCGAGCTGAACGCCTTCATCGAAGTGCAGCCCGAGCGCACGCTGAACCAAGCGCGCGCGGCCGATGCGCGGCTCGCGCGCGGCGAGGGCGGCCCGCTCACGGGCCTGCCCATCGCGCACAAGGATGTATTCGTTACGCGCGGCTGGCATTCGACGGCGGGCTCCAAAATGCTCGCGGGCTACGAAAGCCCGTTCGATGCGACCGTCGTGGAGCGGCTCGAGCGCGCCGGCATGGTGACGCTCGGCAAGACGAACATGGACGAATTCGCGATGGGTTCGTCCAACGAGAATTCGGCAATGGGTCCCGTGCGCAATCCGTGGGATCGGCGCGCCGTGCCGGGCGGCTCGTCGGGCGGCTCGGCGGCGGCCGTGGCCGCGCGCCTCGCACCGGCCGCGACGGCCACCGATACCGGCGGCTCGATTCGGCAGCCCGCGTCGTTCTCGGGCGTGACCGGCATCAAGCCCACCTATGGGCGCGTCTCGCGCTACGGCATGATCGCGTTCGCCTCGTCGCTCGATCAAGCCGGCCCGATGGCCGGCAGCGCGGCCGATTGCGCGCTGCTGCTCAGTGCGATGGCCGGCTTCGACGAGCGCGATTCCACCAGCTTGCAGCGCCCCGATGAAAATTATTCGCGGTTGATCGGGCAAGCCTTTACAAACGATGCGCCGGCGGGCAAACCGCTCGCCGGCGTGCGCATCGGCCTGCCCAAGGAGTACTTCGGCGAAGGCCTCGCGCAAGACGTGCGCGCGGCCGTCGATGCGGCCCTCAAGCAATATGAAGCGCTCGGTGCCGCGCTCGTGCCCGTCTCGCTGCCGAAGACAGAACTGTCGATCCCCGTCTACTACGTGATCGCGCCGGCCGAAGCGTCGTCGAACTTGTCCCGTTTCGACGGCGTGCGCTACGGCCACCGCGCGAGCGAGTACCGCGATCTGCTCGATATGTACAAGAAATCGCGTGCGCAGGGGTTCGGACCGGAAGTGAAGCGCCGTATTTTGGTCGGCACGTACGTGCTCTCGCACGGCTACTACGACGCCTACTATCTCCAGGCGCAAAAAATCCGTCGCATCATCGCGCACGACTTTCAAGAAGCCTTCAAAGCTTGCGATTTCATCATGGGCCCGGTGGCGCCGTCCGTCGCGTGGGATATCGGCGCGAAGGGCGACGATCCGGTGCAGATGTACCTCGCCGATATCTACACGCTATCCGTCAGCCTGGCCGGCTTGCCGGGTATGAGCGTGCCATGCGGCTTCGGCACCGGCGCGAACGCGGGGCGCCCGGTCGGCCTGCAAATCATCGGCAACTATTTCGACGAAGCCCGTATGCTGCAGATCGCCGATGCGTTCCAGCGCGTAACGGATTGGCACACGCAAGCGCCGCAAGCGGCTGCGCGGGAGGCATGAACATGGAATGGGAAGTCGTCATCGGTCTCGAGACGCACGCGCAACTATCGACCGCTTCGAAAATCTTCTCGGGCGCTTCGACGCGCTTCGGTGCCGAGCCCAACACGCAAGCCTGCGTGGTCGATTTGGCGTTGCCGGGCGTCTTGCCCGTGCTGAATCGAGGCGCCGTCGAGCGCGCGATTCGATTCGGGCTCGCGATCGGCGCGACGGTCGCGCCGCGCAGCATCTTCGCGCGCAAGAATTACTTTTATCCGGATTTGCCGAAGGGCTATCAAATCAGCCAGTACGAGATCCCGGTCGTGCAAGGCGGCACGATCACGATCCAAGTACCGGCCAATGAGAAGGCGGGCGTCGCCGCGTACGAAAAGACGATCCAGTTGACGCGCGCGCATCTGGAGGAAGACGCGGGCAAGTCCCTTCACGAAGACTTCGCCGGCATGACGGGGATCGACCTGAATCGCGCGGGCACGCCGCTTCTCGAGATCGTTACCGAGCCCGAGATGCGCAGCGCCGCCGAGGCCGTGGCCTACGCGAAGTCTTTGCATGCGCTCGTCATGTGGCTCGGCATCTGCGACGGCAACATGCAGGAAGGCTCGTTCCGCTGCGACGCGAATGTCTCGGTGCGCCCGGTCGGGCAAAAGGAATTCGGCACGCGCGCCGAAATCAAGAACCTGAACTCGTTCCGTTTCCTCGAAGAGGCGATCCAGTTCGAAGTGCGCCGCCAAATCGAGTTGATCGAGGACGGCGGCACGGTGGTGCAGGAAACGCGCTTGTACGACCCCGATCGCCGCGAAACGCGATCGATGCGCAGCAAGGAAGACGCACAAGACTACCGCTATTTCCCCGATCCCGATCTGATGCCGCTCGTCATCGATTCCGCATGGGTCGAACGCGTGAAAGGCGAGATGCCCGAGTTGCCGGCGGCGATGCAGCAGCGTTTCGTCAATCAATATGGGGTTACGCCGTATGACGCGACGGTACTGACATCGAGCAAATCGATGGCGCAATATTTCGAAGCCGTCGTCGCGAAGGCGGGCGCGGCGCAAGCGAAGACAGTCGCGAATTGGCTGATGGGCGAAGTATCGTCGCAGTTGAACCGCGATGGTCTCGACATCGATGCATGCCCTGTTTCCGCCGCGCAACTCGCGCAGGTGTTGCAACGGATCGCCGATGGCACGATTTCGAACAAGATCGCGAAGGAGATTTTCCTCGCAATCTGGGACGAAAAAGCGACCGACGAAGGTGCGGCCGATCGGATCATCGAAGCGAAAGGGTTGAAGCAGATTTCGGACACCGGCGCGCTCGAAGCCATCATCGACGAGGTGCTCGCGGCGAACCAGAAATCGGTTGATGAGTTCCGCGCCGGCAAGGAAAAGGCGTTCAACGCGCTGATCGGCCAAGCGATGAAGGCAACCAAGGGCAAGGCCAATCCGCAGCAGGTGAACGAGTTGCTCAGGAAGAAGCTTTCCGCCTGATTTCGCTGCACTCGACGAACGAACGTGGCCGGCCGGCGCAAGAAGCGCCGGTCGTTTCACCTTAGAAACGGGGCAACACAAGCATGGCCAAGCGCGCGCAGTTGGACGACTTCCGGGTGCCGTTTCGCAACGGCGACAAAGAGGGCAAGGCGTTTTCACTTGCCGATTTCGACCCGGGCGCCAAGCCTTTTTCGGCCGGCTCGAAACAAGGCGACCGCGAGCGATTGGCGGCCTATACCGTCAAGCTCGACGAAATGCAGGAGCGCTTGCATGCACAGCGTCGCGAGCGCGTGTTGCTCGTGCTGCAAGGCATGGATACGAGCGGAAAGGACGGCACGATCCGCGCCGTCTTTCATGAGGTGGATCCGCTTGGCATCCGCATCAGCAGCTTTCGCGCACCCACGCCCGACGAACTCGCGCACGATTTCCTTTGGCGCGTGCATCGCCAGGCACCGGCGGCCGGCGAGCTGACGATTTTCAATCGTAGCCACTACGAGGATCTGCTGGTGCCGCGCATTCGAGGCGAGCTCAATGCCGATGAATTCGCACGCCGATGCGATCATATTCGTCATTTCGAAGCGTTGCTCGCCGATTCGGGCACCGCGATTCTCAAGTGCTTCCTGCATATCTCGAAGGACGAGCAGCGCGAGCGCCTGCAAGCGCGGATCGACGACGAAACGAAGCACTGGAAGTTCGATCGAGCAGATCTCGATGCACGGGAGCATTGGGACGCGTATCAATCGGCTTACGAGCACGCATTGGCGGCGACCTCCACCGAGCACGCCCCCTGGTATGTCGTTCCCGCCGATTCGAAATCTCATCGCAACGTGATGGTGGCGGCGCTGCTGCTTCGTGTATTCGAAGGGTTGAAACTGGAATACCCGCCCGCGAAGGAATCGCTGAAAGGCATCACGGTGAGCTGAGCCGCCGAACGCCGATATCGGCTATCACCCATACTTGCCCCCTCACTGTTATAAGAAGGACGTCTCATGCTGCGAGTGATCACCGCCAACTTGAACGGCATCCGTTCGGCGGCCAAAAAGGGCTTCTTCGAATGGTTCGGCGAGCAAGAGGCCGACGTCGTCTGCGTACAGGAAGTCAAATGCTCGCAGGACGACATGACGCCCGAATTCCTGGCGCCGCACGGTTTCACCGGGTATTTCCAGCACGCCGTGAAAAAAGGGTATAGCGGCGCAGGCCTCTACACGCGCCATGAACCGGACGACATCATCATCGGTTTCGGCAGCCAGGAATTCGATCCCGAGGGCCGCTATGTCGAGGCGCGTTTCGGCAAGCTCTCGATCATCTCGGTGTACGTGCCGTCGGGCTCGAGCGGCGAAGACCGGCAGCAGGCGAAATTCCGCTTCATGGACGAGTTCATGCCGCACCTTGCGGAACTGCGCAAGGAGCGGGAGGTCATCCTCTGCGGCGACGTCAACATCGTTCATAAAGAGATCGACATCAAGAACTGGAAGAGCAACCAGAAGAATTCCGGCTGCCTGCCCGAAGAGCGCGCGTGGCTCACGAAGCTGTTCGACGAAGTGGGCTATGTCGATGTGTTTCGCCGGCTCGATACGCGCCCGGAGCAGTACACCTGGTGGAGCAATCGCGGCCAGGCGTACGCGAAGAACGTCGGGTGGCGTATCGATTATCA
>JBQCDS010000654.1:0-5088 GCA_051961035.1 Trinickia sp.
TTGCAGGATCTGAGCTTCGCGAATTTCAACCCGCATCGCTACGCCACGCTGGAAAAAGCGGTGAAGGCGGCGCGCGGCAATCGGCGCGAAGTGGTGGGCAAGATCTTGGAGTCGGTCCAGCGCGCGATCGCCGACGCGCAGATCGATGCCGAAGTGACGGGCCGCGAGAAAACGATTTTCAGCATCTACAAGAAGATGCGCGATAAGCAGTTGTCGTTTTCGCAAGTGCTGGATGTGTATGGTTTTCGCGTTGTCGTTGGCAGCGCGCTCGAATGCTATACGTGCATCGGCGTGCTGCATGCGCTCTACAAGCCGGTGCCGGGCAAGTTCAAGGACTACATTGCGATTCCGAAGGTCAACGGCTATCAATCGCTGCACACGACGCTCGTCGGTCCATTCGGTGCGCCGATCGAGTTCCAGGTGCGTACGCGCAAGATGCACGAGATCGCCGAAGCCGGCGTGGCAGCCCACTGGCTGTATAAGAACGGCGCGGCGGATCTGAACGACGTGCAAAAGCGCGCGCACCAATGGCTCAAGTCGCTGCTCGACATCCAGAGCGAGGCCGGCGATTCGAGCGAGTTCCTCGAGCACGTAAAGATCGATCTGTTCCCGGATGCGGTCTACGTGTTCACACCGAAATCGAAGATCATGGCATTGCCGCGCGGGTCGACCGCGCTCGATTTCGCGTATTCGATCCACAGCGATCTCGGCAATCAATGTGTCGCCGTCAAGATCAACAATGAGCTGCTGCCGTTGCGCACGGAGCTCAAGAGCGGCGACATCGTCGAAGTGATCACGGCGCCGTACTCGAAGCCGAATCCGGCGTGGCTCGGCTTCGTGCGCACGGGCAAGGCACGCTCGGCCATCCGTCACTATCTGAAGACGATGCGGCTGAACGAGTCGGTCCAACTCGGCGAACGGCTCGTCGACCAAAGCTTGAAGGGATACGGGCTCGCGCTCGTCGATATCGAGCCGGAGGTGTGGGACAAGTTGGTGCAATGGACAGGCAACAAGAATCGCCAGGAAATCTTTGCCGACATCGGGCTCGGTCGGCGCGTGGCCGCGGTCATGGCCAAACGCATCGAAGTGCTCGTCAGCGGCCGCGATGCCGACGAGGAGCGCGCCGAGCATCCGGCCCACGCGGCTACCACGGCACCGCATGCGCCGCCCGTCGTCATCACGGGTACCGAAGGCATGTCGGTGCAGTTGTCGGCCTGCTGCCGGCCGATTCCCGGCGACGACATCATGGGCTACATCGGCATCGGGCTCGGGATGGCGATCCACACCACGGACTGCCGTGTCGCCCAGCGCATTCACCGGCGCGATCCCGGCCGTTGGATCGATGTCGCGTGGGCCCCGCAGCCTGGACGGTTGTTCGACGTGGCCGTCAAGGTGCTCGTGCGCAACGTGAAGGGCGTGTTCGCCCGTGTGGCCGCCGATATCACGTCGGCCGACGCGAACATCGTCCACATCGCCATGGACGAGGATCTGTCGCAAGAATCGACGGTCTTGCGGTTCGTGATCCAGGTTAGCGATCGCGTTCATCTTGCAAACGTCATGCGTCGCGTCAGAACGAACCCCGACGTCATGCGCATTGCACGCGAGCGACCCAGCGAGGACGGGCATCATCGTCACGACGGCGGCATGCGAATCGAGCGCGAGCGCGGCGATTATTGAACGCGGCGAGCGTGATTTAAGCGCGCAGCAAAAACAAAGGGCCTTCCGATTGGAAGGCCCTTCATAGGTGGCGCGGCTGGCAGGATTCGAACCCACGACCCCTTGGTTCGTAGCCAAGTACTCTATCCAACTGAGCTACAGCCGCACGCTAAAAGCTAAAACCGTACTTCGGTGAAACCAAAAGAGCCTTCCGCGAAGAAGGCTCTTGAAAAAAATGGCGCGGCTGGCAGGATTCGAACCCACGACCCCTTGGTTCGTAGCCAAGTACTCTATCCAACTGAGCTACAGCCGCACGCAGAAGCGAAATTATAGCAAAGTTCCGAAAAAAGGGAAGCCGTTGTCACGGGTTTCTTCAAACTTTCTTGTGGCCGGCCCGATCGTGTACGCTTGAAGATTCAGCCCGCAGTGATCCGCATCATGAACAAAGCCTTTGTCAAAGAGTCGAGCGACGCCGACGACGACGATCTCGACGTCGCCCAGCCCGAAATCCCGGCCGGCGCCAAGAACTACATGACGCCCGCAGGCCACAAGCGCATGCGCGACGAGTTGCTTCATCTGATCGATGAAGAACGCCCCGACGTCGTCAAGCTCGTCTCGTGGGCCGCGTCCAACGGCGATCGTTCGGAGAACGGCGATTACATCTACGGCAAGCGGCGTCTGCGCGAAATCGATCGGCGTATCCGCTTTTTGACCAAACGGCTGGATTTGGCCGAGGTGGTCGACGCCAGCAGGCAAGAGAACGTGGATCAGGTGTTTTTCGGCGCGACGGTCGAGTACGCCTCGGAGGACGGCGAGACGCGAACGGTGACGATCGTCGGCGTTGACGAGGTCGATCTCGATCGCGGCCATGTGAGCTGGATTTCGCCGATTGCGCGCGCGTTGCTCAAGGCGCGCATCGGCGATACCGTCACGCTGCATACCCCTGCCGGGCCCGAGCAGATCGACGTGCTCGATGTGCAGTATCCGGCGGCGGGCGCCTGACGCGGCCTCGCACCGCTGTCCTTCTTTGAGCGTTGTACTTCGTAGCGGCGGCGCTTCGCTTGCACGAAAAAAAGGCGCCGCGGATTGCGGCGCCTTCAATCATGCTTGCTGCGGTAGGCCAGCGATGCTGGCCCGTGAGGCTTGGCTTAGAAGCGGTGACGCAGGCCGACCGTCGCTGCCACCTGCTTGTTGCTCGACGATGCGGGCAAGCCGTTGATGTCGGCGGTGAGCGGCTGACCAACCGGCTGGCCCTTGTTGATCGCGAGCTGATAGATGCCTTCCACGTAGACATCGGTGCGCTTGGACAACGCGTAATCGGCCTGCAGATTGAACTGATTCCACTTCGGGCTCGCGCCATTGATCGACCCGAGCGTGTACGTGTAGGCGCCGGCCAGGCTAACCGCCGGCGTCAGTGCATAACGGCCGTTCACTTCGAAGTTTTGGAAGTGCACGTTGCCGCCGCCGAGCGGCTGCGCCGCCGCGAGGCCCGTGACGGGGCTGATGGTGCCCGCGCTACCCGCGTTGATGCTCTGCGCACCGTTCAGGCGCGTCTGCGTGTAGACGAACCCTGCCGTCGCCGGTCCGAACGTGTAGTTCAGGCCCGCGCCGAACGTGCGCTGACGGCTTGCGGCGAACGTGGCATCGCCTGCTTGCGAGCCAGGCGCCGTGGCGGCTTGATTCAGCGCGTTCAGATCGTTGTCGATCTGCATGTACGCCGCCGCGACGTTCAGGCCCATCCACGTGTAGGACGCACCGACGCTCCAAGTGCGGTTGTTCGCGAAGCCGCCCGCCGTGTTGGAGAACCCGTACAACGCGCCAAGCTTGAAGCCGCCGTAGTTCGCGCTTTGGAAGTGGACCGAATTGTTGATGCGGAACGAATTGTCGAGGTTATCGTTATCGAACGGGTGGGCGAAGTAGGTGCCGCCGTACTGCGTGCCCGTCAATGCCAGCGGCCCGAGGTACTGCACGACGTCGTCATATTGACGGCCGAGCGTTACCGTACCGAATTGTTCGCTGCTCAGGCCGACGAACGCTTGGCGGCCGAATTCGCGCCCGCTTTGTTTGAGCGTGCCGTCGTTGATGCCGAACCCATTCTCCAACGTGAAGATGGCCTTCAGCCCGCCGCCGAGATCCTCGGCGCCGCGCAAGCCCCAACGGCTACCGTTCACCGAGCCCGTCGATTGTTGAAAGTTGTGGCTGCCGTGCTGGTTGTTCGTATAAGTGATGCCGGCATCGATGAGGCCATACAGCGTCACGCTGCTATGAGCATGCGCCATCGTCGCGAACGCGCCCGCGAGAGCGCCGACTAGAAGCGTCTTCTTCATTTTCCACTCCAGTATTGGGAAGTTTTCTTGGCTGTCGCCCGAGCCGGCCGCAGCGCGCTTGCTACCGCGCCAGAGCGTCAGCACGGCGATGCGGGAAACCACAGCACCCGGTCCGTTTTTCCGAACTGGATTGAGTGTAAATAGCGACTTCTTCTCGGCCGCATTTTAAAAACCGCAATAAATTATTGAGGAAATAGAAATTGCGGGATGTCAACGCCAAACCCTTGCCAGGCAAGGGTTTGCGGGAATCAAAAAAGGTACGGATGGGATTTTGAAAAAGCGGGGCGTTGTGTTTACGACACGCGATTTAAGCGGGGTTTCAGCACTGCGTCGTCCAGACGAACGATTATTGTTGATTTTGAAAAAGTGGTTTGCGCGCCGCAGCGATAATGGACCGAACCCCCGCGGCTATACTAGGTGTTCTGCTTGCCCAAGCAGACTTTTTCTTCAAGGAAAAGACGTCTCCAAACCTTTGTCAGCGCGGCTTCTCGGCCGCGTCTTTTTTGCCGGTCATCCGCGCATGCGGCGCCGTCCGCCCTGCTTGTCCGCCCCGTGCCGGTACGTCACTTCGTCGTCTTGCAGCGGTACGGCCCAGTCTTCCATCACGTAGTGGCGGGCATCCATTGGCGAAGCCAGTAGGTTCTGCCAGTGATCGCCGTGCCAGAAAGGATCGAACTCGAGGACCGAGGCGAGAGGCGCGCTATTCGTCCGACCCGTCGATGCCGCTGCCGGGCGAGGCACACGGAGGAGCCAGGAAACGAAGCGCTTGAGGGGGGATGCTTGCATAGCCGTCTCCAACCAAAAACGTCAACTCCGATCATGAAACGGCGGTTCGAATCGGACAACCCGTAAAAATACTTACCACAGAAATATCTTGTTGCAACTCGAAGAAGCTTTTTCCTATTTGGCGTTTTTTATCTGCGCATCACAGGTAATTGTGACTTCGTTGGCACGATTTTCTGGCCCAAGTTGCATAACAGAGAAGCCGACGCACCAACTAATGAAAAATTTCTTGACGAGCAATCGACGGAACATTTATAAAAGCAGCGCCGGAATCACCCAGTGAATGGCGCTTCGGGAGAGAGACCGAGGTGTCATTCTTCCG
>JBQCDS010000655.1:0-3958 GCA_051961035.1 Trinickia sp.
TGCAAGAGGTGGAAGGCCGCCCGGGCTACTACACCTCGCGCTTTTATCTGAAACCGCACTATCAGCTGGAAGGTTTGACCGTATCGCTGCGATTGGTCAGCAAGCTGCCGTCGGTCGACGGGCAGTAGCGGATTCGTCTCGATCGATTTCATTTTTGCATTCGTCGCATCGCGAAGCGTTCGCGAAGGCGGCGGGACATCTCAACGCTAAATAGGAGTTCTAATGAGTTACGACAATATCGTCAAAACGATGAAGATGACCGGCATCGACGGCGAATCGCAAGTGGAAGGCGCAAAGGGCGAGATGGACGTGCTCAGCTTCTCGTTCGACGCGGCCATTCCGATGGAAGGACGGGGGCCGGGGTTGTCGGGCAGCGGCGCCGCCTACGTCTCGCCCATGAGCGTCACGAAGACGGTCTGCGGCTCCACGCCCAAGATCGAGGCGCAGTTCTTCAACGGCAAGCCGATCGCCACGGTGACGCTCAAGGATTACAAGGCGGACGGCGAAAACGTGCCGAAGCCTTTCGTCGTCGTCACGTTGACGAATGCGCGCATTCATACGTATCACGCCGAAGGCACGAACGAACATCTCGAGCTCACCTTCGAGAAGATCGAACGCGAGTACTTCTCGCAGAACACCGCGACGGGTGCGCTGGTATCGAAAGGTAAGACGGCGTTCGATGTCCTGACGAAGAAGGTTTCGTAAGCCCCGGGGCGGGTGCGGCCGCGAATTCGGTTCGCGCCGCGCTTGCCATCTTTCTCGCATAGACAATCGCTTTCATCCCCCATGGCAGAACTCACGAGTCGCGATCGCTTGCAGCCTGCGCTGCTCGATCGCTTGACGGACGACGCGCCGCTCGAGCGCACCGAGCCGCGCGAGCGCCGCGTCATGTCGAGCAAGGGATTGCGTTCGAGCGTGCTGCGCGACCTTTCGAACTTGTTGAACGCCCATGCGTTGTATGGCCATGCGTCGTTGGACACGCATCCGCTCGTTCTCGCATCCGTCGTCAACTATGGGCTGCGCGACGTCACGGGAAAGGCACGCTCGAGCTTGGATATCGCCGCCCTCGCGCGCGACATCGAATGTGCGATCGCACGCTTCGAGCCACGGATCTTGGCCGGCTCGTTGCGCGTCACGCCGCTCGATCGGGGCGAACGCGCGGCCGTCGCGTTTCTCGTGGAAGGCGATCTTTGGGCGCAGCCCTATCCCGAGCCGCTCTACTTTCGGACGGAACTCGATTTGGAGTCGGGCCAGGCGCGCATCATCGACGGCCTGCAATCGCAGGCGGGGCCGGCAAACCGATGAACGAGAGGCTGCTGGCTTACTACGAAGAGGAGTTGCGCCATCTACGCGAAGTGGGCGGGGAATTCGCGCTGGCGTTCCCGAAAATCGCGTCGCGCTTGGGGCTCGATGAGTTCGAGTGCGCCGACCCGTACGTCGAGCGGCTGCTCGAAGGTTTCAGTTTTTTGGCCGCGCGCGTGCGCATGCGGATCGATGCTCAATTTCCGCGCTTCACGCAGCACCTTGCCGAGATGATCCATCCGGGGTTGCTCGCACCGACGCCGTCGATGGCCGTCGTGCAGATCGAGCCCGATCGAACGCATCCGGCACTCGCGCGCGGCATCGCGGTGCCACGCGGCACCGCATTGTCTAGCCAGCTCGATCGAGACGGCACGACACGCTGTGAATTTCGCACGGCGCACGACCTGACGCTCTTGCCGCTACGTTTAACGCATGCCGCCTATCGCGGTTTCGATGGCCTGCCCGCCGTATGGGCGCCGAGGCTCGAGCGCCCGCCGAAGGCCAATTTGACGCTGCGGCTCGAGTGGGACGCAGCCGCACTTGGCGCGCGCCCGGCGCTCGATCGTTTGCCGCTTTACCTGCGCGGCAGCGAAGGCTTGGCTGAACTGATGCATATGCGCATGACCGGTCATTGTGCGGCGGCGGCTCTGCGTTGGCGCGCAGGCGGCGTGACGCACTACGCGACGCTGCGGGCCGGCTGCGTCGAAGCGAAAGGCTTCGAGGACGCCGAAGCATTGCTGCCCGCGACGCGCTCGACGTATCGAGGATTGCGCTTGTTGCGAGAGTACTTCGCCTTTCCCGAGCGGTTTTCGTTCGTTGAATTGACCGGGCTGCGGGAGGCCTTCGCACGGGTCGATCCGAATGCGGCAGGACTGGACCTGGTGCTGCTGCTCGATACGTTCGATCCGGCCTTGCATACGCGCATCGACGCATCGAGCTTCGTCCTTCACTGCACGCCGGCCATCAATCTCTTCGCCCGCCGCACGGACCGAATCGGGGTCGACGATCGACGCTTCGAGCATCACGTCGTCGTCGATCGCACCCGGCCGCTCGACTTCGAAGTGTTCTCGATCGAGTCGATCGACGGCTATCGTGCCGGCGAGGCGGCGGCGCAGCGTTTTGCGCCGTTTTATCGCGCGCGAAATCCTGTCGAAGGCGCGCGCGGCCAGGGCTATTTTCAAATGCGGCGGGCGCAGCGCCAGCTTTGTGCGCGGGAGCGTGCGCATGGCCCGCGCTCGCGTTATACCGGCACGGAGGTGTTCGTGGCGCTCGTGGATCCGCACGAGGCGCCGTATTCGAGCGAGCTGCGTCAACTCGGCCTCGATGTGCTTTGTACCAACCGAGATCTACCGTTGTCGATGCCCGTCGGCGTTGGGGCGACCGACTTCACAGGGGATGCCCGTCTGCAGGCCGTCGAGCACGTCCGGGTGGTGGCGGGCCCGAGCGCGCCGCTTGCTCCGCTCGACGAGCAGGCGAACTTGTGGCGGCTACTCGATGTGCTGTCGACGAACCGATTGCCGCTGATGGAGCGCGCGGCGGCGAGCACGCGCGAAGCGGAGGATGCGGCAAGCCACGATGCGCAATCGGTGCGCCAATGGCTCGCCGCGCTCTGTCCGCCGGGCGTGGCGGCGCGACACGAGATCGCATCGTTGCAAGGCGCGAGCGCTCGCGTTCTCACGCGCCGCTTGCCGCTGCCGGGGCCGATGTGCTTCGGTCGCGGCCTTCAAATCACGCTGACGTTCGACGACGCCGCCTTCGCGGGTGCGCGCGCGTCGCTGCTGGGTGGCGTGCTTGCGGCGGCGTTCGCCGATTACATGCCCATCAATCAATTCGCCGAGACGCTCGTGCGTACGCCGGGTCGCGGCATCGTCATGCGATATCCGGCGAAGGTGGGGCGATGCGAGATCCTGTGATGCGCGTCGAACGATTGATCAGCGACCCGAGGCAGTTCGAGGCCTTCCAAGCCCTGCGCCTGATCGAGTGTGCGCATCCGCGCCGTGCGCGACTGGGCACGGCAGAGCGAGCGGCTCACGAGCCGGTTCGTCTCGGGCATGACGCCGACCTCCGGTTTGCCGGTACGCAGGTGACCTCCTATGAGCCGGCGAAGGCGGATTGCCCGGCGAGGCTCGCCCTCGATTTCGGCTTGCTCGGCCCCGATGGGCCGATGCCGCTTCATTTGACCGAATACGCGCGGGCGCGCGGCCGTCATCAGGGCGATCGCACGTTCGAGCGCTTTCTCGATGTCTTTCATCATCGGATGTCGAGTTTGCATTACCGCGCATGGGCATCGGGCCAACCCGTCATCGGTCTCGATCGGCCGGGAGACGATTCGTTCGCCAGGTTTGTCGACAGCCTGTGCGGGCTCGCACCGGGCGACGCAGGTGCGCACGCCCCGATCGGGGACGACGCCAAACGGGGCGCGGCGGCATGGCTGGGCGATCGCCGGCGTCACGCATCAGGACTCGCGGCGCTGCTGGCCGATGAGGTTGGCGCCGCGGTTCGGATCGAGCCGTTCGTCGGTCAATGGCTATCCGTGCCCGAATCGGCCGTCGTGCGGCTGGGCCCAAGCAATCGAAGTGCGTTGGGCGACGGGTACGTCCTTGGGCGCAGAGCGTGGGACCGACAGCACAAGTTTCGGATCGTCGTCGGCCCGCTT
>JBQCDS010000656.1:0-5303 GCA_051961035.1 Trinickia sp.
AGGCGCATGGGCGGCGCGTCGGTGCGCGACGGCGATCTCGTCAGGCGGTAGGCGAGTGCATCGATCATGGCGGATTCAGGTTCAAAGATCATCGGACGTTGGGCGGCGGGGACGCTGTGCGCCCTTGCGGTCTCGCTCGCCCATGCGCATCCGGCGCACGGACGCGGCGCCGGATGGCGCGCGCCCGATCGTCCCTTGTCCGGCCGTACCGCGCATGCGTTCGTGCTGAGCACGAACCCCTATGCGCATGGCGGCGCGCAGAAGCGATGGGCAGCGGAGATCGCGCCCGCCGCCGCGCCGCTGCGGCCGGTCAGCGACCACGCCCGCCCGCTTGCGCACGAAGGCGGCGCAGCTTACATGCGCGCCGGCTCCATCCGCGCCGACATCGCCCGCTACAACGAGGAGCGCGACGCCAACCGGCCGCTCCCGCATCCGCCGACGGAGCCGGCGCCTGCGACCACACAATCGCCATCGGTCTATCGCAATTAGCGCACCCGGCGCACTCACCCGGTCCGCGGGCGTAGCGCTGTGATGCAAATACGCCACACTTTTGCCCGTCCAACCGGCGATTCCCCCTCGATGAAGCTCTCCTCGGACGAAAACATTTTGTCGTCCGCGGGCGCGTGCGTCATATTCCTCTCTGTCTGTGTGCGTACGGCTGTGAGCGAGCACCGGCGTGCCTTTCCGGCCATCCGGCGCGAACGCTTGCGGGGCACCCGAAGGCCCCGAAGCGCGGCTTCGCCGCCGCGGCGCACTTATATGCGACGTATTTAAGCGAACCGCTATACCGGCAATAAGCGGGCGGAATTCTGTCCACAAATATGGTCCGTAACGATGGATCCGCCCCCGAACAAAACAGGCGATCCACACGCCCCATGCGGTTCGCACGCGTATTTTTCCGATAATAGGACAGGAGATCTCATGAAAGCCACCGTCAGCCGCGCGCTGAAAACCAGTCTTCGCATGGCGGCCGTTGCCGCTTTCGCTGCGGCCGCAGGCACGGCAGCGCACGCGCAATCGAGTGCGCAACTGTATGGTCAAGTCGACACCTGGGCGGGGATGCAGCAATTCCCGGGCGGCCAACGCGCGTATGTGCTGGGCGGCGGCGGCATGTCGACCTCGTACTGGGGCTTGAAAGGCTCGGAAGACCTGGGCGGCGGCTATAAGGCCGTGTTCACGTTGGAAGACTTCTTCCTGCCGCAAAACGGCAACTACGGCCGTTTCACCGGCGATAGCTTCTTCTCGCGCAACGCATACGTCGGAATCGAATCGCCTTACGGTACGGTTACGGCAGGCCGGTTGACGACCAATCTGTTCGTTTCGACGATCTTGTTCAACCCGTTCATCGATTCGTACACGTTCTCGCCGATGGTGTACCACGTCTTCCTCGGCAACACGGCCATCCCGACGGGTGCGACGTACGGCACCGACACCGGTGTGGTCGGCGATTCGGGCTGGAACAACGCGGTTCAATACTCGACGCCCGATTACAACGGTTTGTCGGCCAACGTGATGTACGGGCTCGGCAATCAGGCCGGCAGCAACGGGTCGAAGAAGTGGAGTGCGCAGTTCCTGTACTTCCATGGGCCGTTCGCCGCGACGGGCGTCTACCAGTACGTGAACTTCAACAACGCGCCGGGCGATCTCGTGAACGTTCCCCCGTTCGGCTCGATCGTTCCCTTCAAGAGCCAAGGCGTAGCCCAACTCGGCGCGAGCTACGACATGAAGTTCGTGAAGTTCTACGGCCAGTACATGTACACGAAGAACGACACCATCGCGGGCAGCAGCTGGCACGTGAACACAGGGCAGGGCGGCGTGACGGTGCCGGTCGGCCCGGGCAAGGTGATGGCTTCGTTCGCGTACTCGCGCGATTCGGGGGGCCTCGACCAAACGCGCCGCACGTGGGCGCTCGGCTACGATTACCCGCTGTCCAAGCGTACCGACCTGTACGCCGCGTACATGAACGATCACCTGAGCAACTTGTCGACGGGGCAGACGATCGGCGCGGGCATTCGCGCGAAGTTCTAAACCCGCTCGGGTTATCCGAAGAACCGGGCGGCGCACCCGCCCGGCCTTCGCACAACGGCGACATGCGCGTTTCACGGCGTGTCGCCGTTTTTTTGCGCGTGCGCCGGCCCCCTCCGGATCGGCAGCCGAGCCCGGCCGTTGCCTATACTGCGAACATCCAGTGCGCAGCGGGCACGCTCGAGCGAGGGCACTCATGACCGATCTTTCGATGCCGCAACGCGTGGGCCCCATCGGGCCGGTGCCGGCTCCGCGTCTGCGTTTCGTGACGGCCGCCGCGCTTTTCGACGGCCACGACGCGGCGATCAACATCATCCGGCGCATCTTGCAGGCGAGCGGTGTCGAGGTGATCCACCTCGGACACAACCGGTCCGTCGCGGAGGTGGCGAGTGCGGCACTGGACGAGGATGCCGACGGCGTCGCCATCTCGAGCTACCAAGGCGGCCACGTCGAGTACTTCAAATATCTCGTCGATGCACTGCGCGCGGGCGACGGCGAGCGCGTGCTCGTGTTCGGCGGCGGTGGCGGCGTGATCGTTCCCGACGAAATCGACGAGTTGATGCGCTACGGCGTCGAGTGTCTCTACTCGCCGCAGGCGGGGCAGCGGCTCGGGTTGCAAGGCATGATCGACGACATGATCGCGCGTTGCACGAAGGCCGCCGCGCATGCCGGCGAACGCACCGACGCCGATGCGGCACAGGCGCTGGCGCAACGGGCCGGCGGCTCGCCGCAGGCGAGGCGCGCACTCGCGAAGTTCATTACCGCGCTCGAAAACGGCCGGGCCGACGAGGCCACGCGCGCGGCGCTGGCCGAGCGTGCACGGGCCGCGCCGGCCATACCGGTACTCGGCGTGACGGGCACGGGCGGCGCGGGCAAGTCATCGCTGACCGACGAACTCATTCGACGCTTTCGGCTCGACTATGGCGACACGCTTTCCATCGCCGTGCTCGCGATCGACCCGTCGCGCCGCAAATCGGGCGGCGCGCTGCTCGGCGATAGCATCCGCATGAACGCGATAGGCGAGTGGAGCAGCGGCCCGCGCGTGTTCATGCGCTCGCTGGCCACGCGCGAGGCCGCGACCGAGCTGCCCGACGTCACGGCGGACGCGATCGCGGCGTGCAAGGCGGCGCACTTCGATCTCATCATCGTCGAGACTTCGGGTATAGGACAAGGCGACGCCGCGATCACGCAGGTTGCCGACCGCTCGCTCTACGTGATGACCCCCGAGTTCGGCGCGGCAAGCCAGCTCGAGAAGATCGACATGCTCGATTTCGCCGATTTCGTCGCCATCAACAAGTTCGATCGCAGCGGCGCGCTCGACGCATTGCGCGACGTCGCCAAGCAGATGCAGCGCAATCGGAATGCGTTCGCCGAGGATCCGGAGCGCATGCCCGTCATCGGCACGATCGCGTCGCGCTTCAACGACGATGGCGTAACCGCGCTGTACGCCCGTATCGCCGATGCGTTGCGAGAGTGTGGATTGAGCGCGCCCGAAGCCCCGGGCGCGCGGTTGCCGAGGCTCGACGCGCGGCATTCGCGCGAAGGCGGCGCGATCGTGCCGGCCGCAAGAACACGGTACCTGTCGGAGATCGCGCAGACGGTGCGCGACTACCGCGCGAGGGTGGACGAACAGGCCCAGTGCGCACGGGAGCGCTGGCAACTGGCGGAAGCGAAGCGGATGGCGATGCGCGTTGGCGGCGCGCCTTTGGAGAGCGAATCCGCCGAGCAAGCCGAGCAAGCCGCGGCCGCCCACGTCCCCGCGGCAGATGCGCATGTCGCGCCGGCCGAGCGCGCGGCATCAGCCGCCGATCCGCTACTGGCGCGCCTCGACGCGTTGATCGGCGAACGCGAGGCGCGCCTTGGCGCATGCGAGCGCGCGCTGCTCGATGACTGGCCGGCTACGGTACGGCAATACTCGGGCGACGAGCGTGTCGTGACGAACGCCGGCCGCGAAGTGCGTACGCCGCTCACGGTGACGACGCTCTCGGGCACATCGATCCGCAAAGTCTCACTGCCGAAATTCACCGATCCCGGCGAAACGCTGCGCTGGCTCATGCTCGAAAATTTGCCCGGCTACTTTCCGTTCACGGCCGGGGTATTCCCATTCAAGCGCGAGAACGAAGATCCGACGCGGATGTTCGCGGGCGAGGGCGACCCGCCGCGCACGAACCGGCGTTTCAAGCTGCTGTCCGAGGGCATGCCGGCGCGGCGCCTATCGACGGCATTCGATTCGGTGACGCTCTACGGCGAGGATCCCGACGAGCGCCCCGACATCTACGGCAAGATCGGCAACTCGGGCGTGTCGGTCGCAACACTCGACGACATGAAGGCGCTCTACGACGGCTTCGATCTGTGCGATCCGGCAACTTCCGTCTCGATGACGATCAACGGCCCCGCGCCGACGATCCTCGCGATGTTCTTCAACGCCGCGATCGATCAACAACTCGATCGGCTGCGTTTGCGTTGCGCATCGGACGGACGCGAGCCGAGCGCGAGTGAAATCGACGATACGCGCGCACGTGCGCTGCGCGACGTACGCGGCACCGTGCAAGCCGACATCCTGAAGGAAGATCAGGGCCAAAACACCTGCATCTTCTCGACCGAAATCAGCTTGAAGATGATGGGCGACGTGCAGGCCTATTTCATCGAGCACGGGGTGCGCAATTTCTATTCGGTCTCGATCTCGGGCTACCACATCGCCGAGGCCGGGGCGAATCCGATCACGCAGCTCGCCTATACGCTCGCGAACGGGTTCACCTATGTCGAAGCCTATCTTGCACGCGGCATGGCGATCGACGAATTCGCGCCGAACTTATCGTTCTTCTTCTCCAACGGCATGGAGCCGGAGTACACGGTGCTGGGCCGCGTGGCGCGCCGCCTGTGGGCTGTCGCGTTGCGCGAGCGGTACGGCGCGAACGAGCGCAGCCAGAAGCTCAAATACCACGTGCAGACATCGGGCCGCAGCCTGCATGCGCAAGAGATCGCGTTCAACGATATCCGCACGACGCTACAGGCGTTGATCGCGATCTACGACAATTGCAATTCGTTGCACACGAACGCATTCGACGAAGCGATCACCACGCCGACGCAGGCCTCGGTGCGCCGGGCAATTGCGATTCAGCTCATCATCAATCGCGAATGGGGCTTGGCGAAGAACCAGAATCCGAATCAAGGCAGCTTCGTCATCGAAGAGCTGACGGATCTCGTGGAAGCGGCGGTGCTCGACGAATTCGACCGCCTCACGGCGCGCGGCGGCGTGCTCGGCGCGATGGAAACGG
>JBQCDS010000657.1:0-5264 GCA_051961035.1 Trinickia sp.
GTCATCTTGGCGGTAGCGGGCATGGTTGCCGGTGCATACCATGCGGCGCAATCATCTCAGCTCGGGATGACCCAGGCTGTCATGTCGGCGTTCCAACAAGGCCAACAAGCGCAGTCGCCGTTGAAGGAATAGTTAAGGGACGACTCCAATAGAAAAACCCGCGACAGCTTAAAAAGCCGACGCGGGTTTTTTTGAATCTGGTCCGG
The DNA here is from genome assembly GCA_051961035.1 of Trinickia sp. GTDB lineage: Bacteria > Pseudomonadota > Gammaproteobacteria > Burkholderiales > Burkholderiaceae > Trinickia. The sequence goes on from JBQCDS010000657.1 coordinate 207, forward strand.
GCGAGAGGATTTGAACCTCCGACCACCTGCACCCCATGCAGGTACGCTACCAGGCTGCGCTACGCCCCGAAAGCGTGAGAGTATAACAGACACTCTCGTTAAATAGAACCACCGTCACGAAACTATCTGCGCAGCAGTTCAATGATGCCGAGCAACTCCTTGCGCAGTCGTGCGACATCGACATCAGCCCCCGCTTCTTGAGACGCTAGGCTCGCCGATGCGGACGCATCCGTACCATGCTGACTTTCCGGCTCCGGCTTCGCAGCCACTTCCTCTTCGATCACCGCACCGCGCGCATCGAGCTTATTGCGCGCACCGTTGATCGTGAAGCCCTGCTCATAGAGCAGTTCCCGAATACGGCGGATCAACAGCACCTCGTGGTGCTGATAGTAACGACGGTTGCCGCGACGCTTGACCGGACGCAGTTGTGTGAATTCCTGCTCCCAATAGCGCAACACATGCGGCTTGACGCCGCACAGTTCGCTCACTTCGCCGATCGTGAAGTAGCGCTTTGCAGGGATCGGGGGCAAGACGACTTTTTCGACCGTCGTAGTCATCGTCGGTTAACCGTCGTGGGTAAAAGGCGCGTTGCACGCGTTGGAAACCTCGCGGTTTCCACGCTCGGCCTAGCCGCCTCAAGCGCCGTTTTCGACGAGCGCCTTCAGCTTTTGACTCGCATGGAACGTCACGACGCGGCGTGCCGCAATCGGAATCGCCTCGCCCGTTTTGGGGTTGCGCCCTGGCCGTTGCGGTTTGTCGCGCAACTGAAAATTGCCGAAGCCCGACAGCTTGACGCTGTCGCCTCCCTCGAGCGCGTCGCGGATCACCTCGAAAAACGCCTCGACCATATCCTTGGCTTCGCGCTTGTTCAATCCCACATTGTCGAACAGCAACTCGGCCAACTCGGCTTTGGTCAGCGTCGGCATCTCCCCAGAAGTGGAAACGCCGATGGGCGATGTCGGAATTTCGCGAATCATGGCGCCACGCTGCGCCGCAAGTAGGGCTTCGAAATCACTCGAGTTCATTTCGTTCATCTCAAAACGGCGACTAACCGATGGCGATGCATCGCGCGAACGCTCCTGCGAGAACCCCGCGCTCATCCGCGCAACCGCGCGCCGTAGACTCGAGCCAAGCGATCCACCAAGGTCTTGACGGCCGAATCGACCGTCTCGTCCTGCAGAGTGCCGCCAGTATCTTGCAGGGTCACACGGAAGGCAAGGCTTTTCTCATGCGCCGCCATGCCACCGGAAGTACTTGATTTTGCACGAAATTCATCGAAAAGCGCAACCCTTTGAACGAACTTGCATGCGTCCTCGTCAAGCGCCTTTTGCATCTCGTCGAGCAACGCCTGAACCTCGACGCTTTGGTTCACCACCACCGCGATGTCGCGCCGCACGGGCGGGTACTTCGATACTTCGGCCGGCGTAGGCAAGGAACGGCCCATCAGCGCATCGGCATCGACCTCGAACAACATGGGCGCGAGCGGCAGATCGTATTGCTGCATCCAGCGTGGGTGCAGTTCGCCAATCCATCCCACGGCCTGGCCATCGAGTTCAATGCGCGCACTGCGCCCGGGATGCAGCGCCGGATGCTGCGCTTTGACGAAGCGCGCGACGCGTGGCGCGAACAACGCTTCTACATCGCCCTTCACGTCGAAAAAATCGACCATCCGTGCGGGCGAGCCCCACTGCTCTTCCATGGCCGGACCATAGGCGAGCGCGCCGATGCGCTTCGGCTGCGCATAGCCTTCGACCGTCATCTCGCTCGCACCAACGGTTGTGTCGCGCAGGAACACACGCCCAGCCTCGAACACGCGAACACGATCCGCGCGACGATTCAAGTTGTGGCGCAAGACATCGATGAGGCTGCCGAACAGCGTGGAGCGCATCACCGACAACTGGCTCGCGATTGGATTAACCACACGAATCGGCGCTTCGTTGCCGGCGAAATCGCGCTCCCAGGCTTCGTCGACGAAGCTGAAGTTGATCGTCTCGGCATAGTCGCGCGCAGCGAGCGCGTGACGCAGCGTGTGCACCGAGCGACGCGTCTCGTTCGTCGCACGCATCGCGTTGGCCGCCACAGGGGGGCGCGCCGGAATCCTTTCGAAACCGTAGATGCGCGCGACTTCCTCGATCAAGTCTTCCTCGATCTCGATGTCGAAGCGGTACGACGGCGGCGTCACGGCGAAAATCGCGCCGTCGAATTCGTACTCGAGCCCCAGGCGCGTGAAAATGCGCGCCATATCGTCTGCATCGATGGGGACGCCGATCACGCGCTGCGCACGCGCCACGCGCATCGTCACGGGCGCACGCTGCGGCAGATTGACGATTTGATCGTCGACGGGACCCGCTTCGCCCCCGCAGATGTCGAGGATGAGACGCGTGATGCGTTCGATGTGCGCAACCGTCGTTTCATAGTCGACACCGCGCTCGAAGCGGTGAGCGGCATCGGTCGAAAAGTTGTACTTGCGCGCACGGCCGCGAATACTGTCGGGCCACCAGAACGCGGCTTCGAGATAGACGTTCGTCGTATCGAGCGTCACCGCCGTGCTGTCACCGCCCATGATGCCGGCCAGGCTCTCGACCTGGTGATCGTCGGCGATGACGCCCACCGCCTCATCGAGTTCAACCGTATTGCCGTTCAGCAGCTTGAGGCTTTCACCGCGACGGCCCCAGCGCACTTCGATGCCGCCGTGGATCTTGTCGAGGTCGAACACGTGCGACGGGCGACCGAGTTCGAGCATGACATAGTTCGAGATGTCGACGAGCGCGGAAATGCTTCGCTGCCCCGAACGCTCGAGCCGCTCGACCATCCACTGCGGGCTTTTCGCGCGCGCGTTCACGCCGCGGATCAGGCGGCCCGAGAACCGGCCGCACAAATCGGGCGCGGCAATCTTCACGGGCAGGCGCTCGTTGAGCTTCGCGGCGACGGGCTCGATCGCGAGCGGCGAAAGCGGCGCGCCGGTAATCGCGGCCGCTTCCCTGGCGACGCCGAACACCGACAGGCAATCGGCCTTGTTCGGCGTCAACTTGATTTCGAAAATGGTGTCGTCGAGATTCAGCGCTTCGCGGATGTCCTGCCCGATCGGCGTGTCCTCGGGCAAGATCATGAGCCCGCTGTGATCTTCCGACAGCTTGAGCTCGCGCGCGGAGCACAGCATGCCTTCGCTCTGCACGCCGCGCAGCTTCGAGAGCTTGATCATGAACGGTGCGCCGCCTTCCTCGGCCGGCGGCAACTGCGCACCGAGGAGCGCGACGGGCACCTTGATCCCGGGTGCGACGTTCGGTGCACCGCAGACGATGTTCAGCACCGAGCCCGTTCCGGCATCGACTTGACACACGTTAAGCTTGTCCGCATCGGGATGCTTGACCACTTCGAGCACGCGGCCGACGACGATCTTCGATGTCGGCGGCGCGGCCGGGCGCAGCGATTCGACTTCGAGGCCAGCCATCGTCAACGCATGCGACAGTTCCTCCGTCGTCAGTTGCGGATCGACAAACGTTCGGAGCCAGGATTCAGGGAATTGCATGTGTGTCTACGTTCGAAGGAGTGAGTCCATGCCCGGCCTTGCGCGAGCGCGATGATCAAGCGCTCGCTCGGCCCGGGCACCGCTTGCGACTTTCGGTACGCGCCTTGGCGGGTGCTTCGGGTTCGGCCTTGGCGCGTTACGCGAACTGCCGCAAGAAGCGCAGATCGTTCTCGAAGAAGAGCCGCAGATCCTGCACGCCATAGCGCAGCATCGTCAGGCGCTCGAGGCCGCTACCGAACGCGAATCCGATATAGCGCTCGGGGTCGAGGCCCATGTTGCGAATCACGTTCGGATGCACTTGGCCCGAACCGGAGATCTCGAGCCACTTGCCGGCGTTCTTGCCCTCTTCGAACTTCATGTCGATTTCGGCCGACGGTTCCGTGAACGGGAAATACGAAGGCCTGAAGCGAACGAGGATGTCGTCGCGCTCGAAAAATTTCTTGAGGAAATCCGTATAGACCCCCTTCAAGTCGGCAAAGCTGATGTTCTCGTCGATCCACAAGCCCTCGACTTGGTTGAACATCGGCGAATGCGTCGCGTCGCTGTCGACGCGGTACGTGCGCCCAGGCACGATGACTTTGATCGGCGGCGTGTTGCTGCGCGCGTAGCGAACCTGCATCGGGCTCGTGTGCGTGCGTAACAGCAGGGCACGCCCGTCCGCATCGTGGCCGTCGACATAGAAGGTGTCTTGCATCGACCGCGCGGGGTGGTTTTCCGGGCTGTTGAGCGCCGTGAAGTTGTACCAGTCGGTTTCGATTTCGGGGCCATCGGCCACGTCGAAGCCGATCGAGCCGAAAATTTGCTCGACGCGTTCCCACGTTTGCATCACGGGGTGCAAGCTGCCGGCGCCCAGCCCGCGCCCAGGCAGTGTCACGTCGATCGCTTCGGCCTTGAGCCGTTGCTCGAGCAGTGCTCGAGCCAGCGCATCGCGGCGCTTCGTTAGCGCCGCTTCCACTTGCTGCTTTGCGACGTTGATGCGTGCGCCCTCGGCCTTGCGCGCCTCGGGATCGAGCTTGCCAAGCCCCTTGAGCAGCTCGGTCAACATGCCCGCCTTGCCAAGAAAACGGGCTTTCTCGTTTTCGAGCGTGGCGCCATCGACAGCTCGCGAGAACGCTTCTTGCGCGTCGGCGACAATCCGGTCCAGGTCCATTGATCCCATCTTTCAACGTCGGTAATGAATGATTCAGCGCGTGAGTGCCCTGAGTGGGAAATTCGCTTGCGATGCGTTGGCCGACGGTCGCGAGGACGATGTCACCGATCAAGCGAGGGAACTTCCCACTCGGGACGCCAGCGTGCGACCCGCAAAAAAAAAGGGGGCTCGGTGAGGAGCCCCGTTTTCTTGTCGAAGGTGCCGGCTTTCGACGGCCGGCCCCTTCAACGAACCACGCAGTGACTAATCTCGCAATTAGGCTGCAACGGCGGCTTTCACCTGCTTCACGATCGCGGCAAAAGCGGCCTTGTCGAACACGGCCATATCGGCCAGCACCTTGCGGTCGAGTTCGATCGACGCCTTCTTCAGGCCGTTGATG
>JBQCDS010000658.1:0-8020 GCA_051961035.1 Trinickia sp.
CTGATTCGCACGTACTCGGGCGCACTGTCGCAAGTGCGCGATCAAACCGTGCAATTCAAGCCGTTCCGCGCGGATCCGGGGGCAACGGATGTGGTCGTGCGCTCGACGGTGATGAACAACGGTCAGCCGGTCGAGCTCGACTACCGCTTGTACAAGACGCCACAGGGCTGGCGCGTCTACGACTTGAACGTCGCCGGCGCATGGCTGATTCAGGCCTATCAGCAGCAGTTCGCCGAAAAGATCAACGAGGGCGGTGTCGCCGGCTTGCTGCAGTTCTTGACGCAGCGTAACGAGCAACTCGCCGCAGGCAAGCAACCGTCATGAGTGCCGATACGAGCCGTTTCGCCACCGGCGTGACGCTCACGCACGCGAGCGCCAAGCGCGCGCTCGCGGCCGGCTTGGCGCACATCGAAGCCGGCGCGACCGCCGTCGATTGCGCGCAACTCACGCAATTCGATTCGTCGGCGCTCGCCGTGCTGCTTGCCTGGCGCCGCGCCGCGCCGGCGCGCGGCAGCGCATTGGCGATCGTGAACGTGCCGGACGGCCTCGCGAGTCTCGCGCAGGTCTATGGGATCGACGCTTTGTTCACGGCGCGAACGGCGTCGGCGTCCGCGAACGCGGGCGCGGTGCTCTGACCGCGCGCACCCGCTTTTTTCCCGCCGTGCGCGCGGGTCGTCTTGCCCCAACGCGCATCCCCGCGCGCAGTTGGCGGGGCCCGATGGGCAACCCCGACTTAGCCTATAATCAACCGTTTTTCGGGCGGCCCATTGCACGGCGGGCACGGCCGGCACGGCGCCTCGCGGCCGGCCTGGCGTGAACCTCGAGCCCGTGTGCGCCCGAGAACGGAAAATCGAAAATCGGGCACGAATCACGTCTAACAAGAGGCGCGCCGCCGATCAAAGGCCGCGCACACCCCTGTCAGCAATAGAAATCCGCAACGTCAAGAAGCGCTACAAGGCGCTGCAAGCGCTCAAGGGCGTCAGCTTGACGGTCGAGGAGGGCGAGTTCTTCGGCCTGCTCGGCCCCAATGGCGCCGGCAAGACAACCTTGATCAGCATTCTGGCGGGGCTCGCGCGCGCCGACGAAGGCGGCGTCTTGGTGCGCGGGCACGACGTCGTGGCCGATTTCCGGCAGGCGCGGCGAGCGCTGGGCGTCGTGCCGCAGGAACTGGTATTCGATCCGTTCTTCACGGTGCGTGAAACGCTGCGTATCCAATCGGGCTATTACGGGCTTCATCGCAACGACGATTGGATCGACGAAGTCATGGCCAATCTCGATTTGACCGAGAAGGCAGATGCGAACATGCGCGCGCTCTCCGGCGGCATGAAGCGGCGTGTGCTCGTGGCGCAGGCGCTCGTGCATCGTCCGCCCGTCATCGTGCTCGACGAGCCCACGGCCGGTGTCGACGTCGAATTGCGCCAAACGCTCTGGAAATTCATCTCGCGGCTGAACCGTGAGGATCACACGATCGTGCTGACGACGCACTACCTCGAGGAAGCCGAATCGCTGTGCGACCGGATCGCCATGCTGCGGCGAGGCGAAGTCGTGGCGCTCGATCGCACGAGCGCGTTGCTGCAACGCTTCGCCGGCATGCAACTGTTCGTGCGGCTGGCCGAAGGCGTGCTGCCCGCCGAGCTGCGAGCGCTCGAAATCGAGCCCGCCGTGCCTGGCGCCCGGCAACATCTATTGCGCTTGTCGAGCTATGACGATGTCGAGCGCATTTTGTCTCAGTGCCGCGCGGCCGGCTGCACGTTCGAGGAAATCGACGTGCGCAAGGCCGATCTCGAAGACGTTTTCGTCCAATTGATGAATGCGCCGGAACTCGTCGAGGGCCTAGCCTGATGAACTACCCTCGCACTCACGATCGTTCGCTGTCGGGCGGATTCCGCACCCTGTTCTACAAGGAAATCTTGCGCTTTTGGAAGGTGTCGTTCCAAACGGTGCTCGCGCCCGTCATTACGGCGCTGCTGTATCTGACGATTTTCGGGCACGCTTTACGCGGGCATGTCGAAGTGTATCCGGGCGTGGAGTACACGAGCTTTCTGATTCCCGGGCTCGTCATGATGAGCGTGCTGCAAAACTCGTTCGCGAATAGTTCGTCGTCGCTGATTCAATCGAAGATCACGGGCAATCTCGTGTTCGTGCTCTTGCCGCCGCTGACGCACTGGGAAATATACGGCGCGTACGTGCTCGCGTCCGTCGTGCGCGGGCTCGCCGTGGGGTTCGGCGTATTCATCGTAACCATCTGGTTCGTTCCCGTTCAGTTCGCGGCGCCGCTGTTCATCGTCGCCTTTGCCGTTCTGGGCTCGGCGATTCTCGGCACGCTCGGGCTCATCGCCGGTATCGTGGCCGAGAAGTTCGATCAGCTTGCGGCGTTCCAGAACTTTTTGATCATGCCGCTCACGTTTCTCTCGGGCGTGTTCTATTCGACACATACATTGCCGACGATCTGGCGCCATGTGTCGAGGCTGAACCCGTTCTTCTACATGATCGACGGTTTTCGCTACGGTTTTTTCGGCTTGTCCGACATCAACCCCCTGGCGAGTCTGGCCGTCGTGGGCGGATTTTTCGCGCTGATCGCCGCGCTAGCGATGCGTCTGCTCGCGTCCGGCTACAAGCTGCGCTATTGAATCGAATCGAATCGGAAAGGAGCGTTCCCATGTTGCCGACCCCCGAGCAGGTCAAGCAATACATCGAAGCAGGCCTCGCCTGCGGGCATATCGAGGTCGAAGGCGACGGTCAGCACTTTTTCGCGACGATCGTCTCCGATGCCTTCGAAGGCAAGCGTTTGATCCAGCGGCATCAACTCGTCTATGCGGCGCTTGGCGAGCGCATGCGGCAGGAAATTCACGCGCTGAGCATGAAGACGCTCACGCCGACGGAATGGCAGAACGGATAACTCGAGTAACGGACAGTGCGCATTACACAAGATTCACGCGACGCCGGCAGCGGCGCCGCCAAGGAGGCCCACAAGGGGCAAATCAGCATGGATAAGCTCGTGATCGAAGGCGGCCGGCCGCTCTCCGGCGAAATCGGCATCTCGGGCGCGAAAAACGCCGCGCTGCCGATCCTCTGCGCGAGCCTATTGACGGCCGATCCACTCCACCTCGAGAACGTCCCCGATCTGCAGGACGTGCGCACCACGCTCAAGCTGCTCGCGCAAATGGGGGTGAGGGAAGAGCGTTCGTCGGGCGCGCTGACGCTCGACGCCGGCGCCGTCGACAATCCCGTTGCGCCGTACGAGCTCGTCAAGACGATGCGCGCCTCGATCCTCGTGCTCGGCCCGCTTCTCGCGCGCTTCGGCCATGCCAAGGTGTCGCTGCCGGGCGGCTGCGCGATCGGCGCGCGTCCGGTCGATCAGCACATCAAGGGCCTGCAGGCGATGGGCGCCGAGATCAGCATCGAGCACGGCTACATCGAAGCGCGCGCCAAGCGGCTCAAAGGCGCGCGCATCATGACGGACATGATCACCGTCACGGGCACCGAGAACCTGCTGATGGCGGCGGTGTTGGCCGACGGCGAAACGGTGCTCGAAAACGCGGCGCGCGAGCCCGAAGTGGGCGATCTGGCTCAGTTGCTCGTGAGCATGGGTGCGAAGATCGCCGGCATCGGCACCGATCGCCTCGTGATTCAGGGCGTGGACAAACTGCATGGGGCGCACCATTCGGTCATCCCCGACCGCATCGAAGCCGGCACGTTTTTATGTGCGGCAGCGGCGGCGGGCGGCGATGTCACGCTGCGCGGCGTGCGGCCGATCACGCTCGAGGCCGTCACGATGAAACTGCGCGAAGCCGGTGTGGCGATCGATCAGGGCGACGATTGGCTGCGCGTGCAGATGACGCGGCGGCCCAAGGGCGTGTCGTTCCGCACGTCCGAATACCCGGCGTTTCCGACCGACATGCAAGCGCAGTTCATGGCGCTGAACGCGATCGCCGACGGCACGTCGCAAGTGGTCGAGACCATCTTCGAGAACCGCTTCATGCACGTGCAGGAACTCAACCGGCTCGGCGCGAATATCACGATCGACGGCAATACGGCGCTCGTCACGGGCGTGCCGCGCTTATCGGGCGCGACGGTGATGGCCACCGATCTGCGCGCGTCGGCAAGCCTCGTCATCGCGGGGCTCGCGGCCGAAGGCGAAACGCTCGTCGACCGCATCTATCACCTCGATCGCGGTTACGACCGCATGGAAAAGAAGCTGACGGCTATCGGCGCTCAGGTGCGCCGCGTGTCGGGCCGCCCCGCGGCCACATCGGAGAATGACGCATGAGTACGCTCGACACGACGCCTTTGACGCTCGCGCTTTCGAAAGGGCGCATCTTCGAGGAAACCATGCCGCTGCTCGCGGCCGCCGGTGTCGAGGTAACGGAAGACCCGGAAACGTCCCGCAAATTGATCCTGCCGACGAGCGCGCCGAACTTGCGTGTCATCATCGTGCGCGCAACCGACGTACCGACCTACGTCGAGTACGGCGCGGCCGATTTCGGTGTCGCCGGCAAGGATGTCCTGCTCGAGCATGGCGGCTCAGGCCTGTATCAGCCGATCGATCTGGACATTGCGTGCTGTCGCATGTCGGTGGCCGTGAAGGCGGGCTTCGATTATGCAAACGCGGTGCGCCAGGGCGCGCGCCTGCGTGTGGCGACGAAATACGTGCAGACCGCGCGCGAGCATTTCGCGGCCAAGGGCGTGCACGTCGACTTGATCAAGCTGTACGGTTCGATGGAGCTGGCGCCGCTCGTCGGCTTGGCCGACGCCATCGTCGATCTCGTCAGCTCGGGCGGCACGCTGCGCGCGAACAACCTCGTCGAGGTCGAGGAGATCATGCAGATTTCCTCTCGCCTCGTAGTGAACCAGGCGGCGCTGAAGTTAAAGCGCGCGGCGCTCGCACCGCTGCTCGATGCATTCGAGCAAGCGTCGCGGCGCGCGCAAGTCAGCACCTGACGCGGGCCGGGGCCCGCCGCGCGTGCCCGTGCGTTTTGCCGGCACGCGCATTACCGAAACGGATACCAGCATGTCACTGACGATTCGCAAACTCGATTCGAGCAACGAGGGTTTCGCCGCGAAGCTCGCCGCTGTGCTCGCCTTCGAGGCGAGCGAGGACGAAGCGATCGAACGGTCGGTCGCGCAGATCCTGGCCGATGTCAAAGCGCGCGGCGATGCCGCCGTGCTCGAATACACGAACCGCTTCGACCGGCTTTCGGCCGCGAGCGTCGCATCGCTCGAATTGCCGACGAGCGAGCTCGAGCAAGCGCTCGACTCGCTCGAGCCGAAGCGGCGCGCGGCCCTCGAAGCGGCGGCCGCGCGCGTACGCGCTTACCACGAGAAGCAGAAGATCGAATGCGGCAGCCATAGCTGGCAGTACACGGAAGCCGACGGCACCGTGCTCGGCCAAAAGGTCACGCCGCTCGACCGCGCCGGTATCTACGTGCCGGGCGGCAAGGCCGCGTATCCGTCGTCGGTGCTCATGAACGCGATTCCGGCGCGCGTGGCAGGCGTGCGCGAGATCATCATGGTCGTGCCGACGCCCGATGGCGTGCGCAATCCGCTCGTGCTGGCGGCTGCGCTGCTGGGCGGAGTCGATCGCGTATTCACGATCGGCGGCGCGCAAGCGGTCGCGGCCCTCGCGTACGGCACGCAAACGCTGCCGGCTGTCGATAAGATCTGCGGCCCCGGCAATGCCTACGTGGCGGCGGCCAAGCGGCGCGTGTTCGGCACGGTCGGCATCGACATGATCGCCGGCCCCTCGGAAATCCTCGTGCTTTGCGATGGCACGACGGATCCCCGCTGGGTCGCGATGGATCTGTTTTCGCAAGCCGAACACGACGAATTGGCTCAGTCCATCCTGCTGTGTCCCGACGACGCGTTCATCGCGCGCGTGCAAGATGCGATCGACGAGTTGCTGCCGACGATGCCGCGCCGCGATGTGATCGCGCGCTCGCTGGTCGATCGCGGCGCGCTGATCAAAGTGCGCGATATGGCCGAAGCCTGCGCCATCGCCAATCAGATCGCGCCCGAGCACTTGGAGATTTCGGCGCTCGATCCGCATCAATGGGCCAAGGAAATCCGCCACGCGGGCGCGATCTTCATGGGCCGCTACACGAGCGAAAGCCTGGGCGATTATTGCGCCGGCCCGAACCACGTGTTGCCCACGTCGCGTACGGCGCGCTTTTCCTCGCCCCTCGGCGTCTACGATTTTTTCAAGCGATCGAGCGTGATCGAGGTGAGCGCCGAGGGCGCGCAAACGCTCGGCGAAATCGCAGCCGAACTGGCTTACGGCGAAGGGTTGCCGGCGCACGCGCGCAGTGCCGAATATCGAATGAAGCAAGGCAGCTAAACGAAGACGGCTATCATGGAACAACCTTCACGCTCACTCTCTTCGCCGTCGCCCGACGGGGTGCCGACTCCGCATGGAAGCGACGCTGCGCGCACTGGTATGACGAAACCCGCCGACATCATTCGTCCCGACGTGTTGTCGATGACGACCTACGCCGTTGCCGATGCGACGGGCTTCGTGAAGCTCGACGCGATGGAGAATCCCTACACGCTGCCCGCGCCGCTCGCCGCGCAACTGGGCGAAGTGCTGGCCGGCGTGGCGCTCAATCGCTACCCGCAGCCGCGGCCCGCCGTGCTTGTGGATAAATTGAAGAAGGTGATGGGTGCGCCGGCAGGGGCGGACGTGCAGCTCGGCAACGGCTCGGACGAGCTCATCAGCATGATCGCCGTCGCCTGCGCCAAGCCGGGTGCGAAGCTGCTTGCACCGGTGCCTGGGTTCGTCATGTACCAGATGTCGGCAAAATTCGCGCAACTCGAATTCGTCGGCGTGCCGCACCGCGCGGATCTGACGCTCGATGTCGACGCCATGCTGGCGGCGATCGCCGAGCATAAGCCGGCCATCATCTATCTGGCCTACCCGAACAACCCCACGGGTACGTTGTATCCGGACGCCGATATCGAGCGCATCATCGCGGGCGCGCGAGGCAGCCTCGTCGTGATCGACGAAGCGTACCAACCGTTCGCGCAAAAGAGCTGGATCGGGCGCGTGCTCGACTACGACAACGTCGTCGTCATGCGCACGGTCTCGAAGCTGGGGCTGGCGGGGATTCGGCTCGGCTATCTCGTCGGCGCGCCGGCCTGGCTGAGCGAATTCGACAAAGTGCGTCCGCCGTACAACGTGAACGTGCTGACGCAGGCGGCGGCCGAATTCATGCTCGATCATATCGACGTACTCGAAGCGCAAGCCGCGCAGTTGCGCGCCGAGCGCGCGAAGCTGGCGCAAGCGGTGGCGGCCTTGCCGCGTGCGACGGTTTTTCCGAGCGCGGCCAATTTTCTGCTCGTGCGCGTGCCCGATGCCGATGCCGCCTTCGGCGCGCTGCTCGATGCCAAGGTTTTGGTCAAAAACGTGGGTAAAATGCACCCATTGCTGGCCAATTGTCTGCGTTTGACCGTCGGCGCGCCCGACGAAAACGCCCAAATGCTGGCGGCGCTGCGGCAAGCACTGAATTAAAAGTCATTTTGAGGAATCCCATGCGTGTAGCGGAAGTGTTTCGCGATACCAGCGAAACGAAGATCCGTGTGAAGATCGATCTTGACGGCACCGGCCGGCAAAAGCTGGCGACGGGCGTGCCGTTTCTCGACCACATGCTCGATCAAATTGCCCGTCACGGGCTGATCGACCTCGACATCGAGGCGCATGGCGATTTGCATATCGACGACCACCATACCGTCGAGGACACGGGTATCACGCTCGGGATGGCGGTGGCCAAGGCCATCGGCGATAAAAAAGGCATTCGCCGCTACGGCCACGCTTATGTGCCGCTCGACGAAGCCCTCTCGCGCGTCGTCATCGATTTTTCGGGCCGTCCGGGGCTCGAGTTCCACGTACCATTCACGCGGGCGCGGATCGGCACGTTCGATGTCGATTTGTCGATCGAATTTTTCCGCGGCTTCGTCAATCATGCAGGTGTGACGCTGCACATCGACAATTTGCGCGGGATCAACGCGCACCATCAGCTGGAAACGG
>JBQCDS010000659.1:0-5435 GCA_051961035.1 Trinickia sp.
GGTGCATTGACAGTCGGAGACCCGGGCTTTGATCAAATGTACGTCGGCGGTATTGCCTGGGAAAATGAGGGCTTAATAAAAAACGATGTGTACTGGAATAAGGACACGACTGGCGTCACGGCCGGCGTGGGCACCGGTACCCCCATTCCCGCATCGAACGGCCTGACCACAGCCCAGATGTCGAATCCGGCAAGTTTCTCCGGTTGGAACTTCAGCTCGGCCGGCGCGTGGGCATTGCCGCCCGGCTACAGCCATCCGATCTTGCGCTGGCAGTTCCAGCCGCCCGTCGTCAACTAAGCGCCTATACAACGAGAACCAGCCAGCGCCCAACGATACACAACAGCGAAATGCATAGCTTGAAAAGGGTCCCGCTATCGAGGCGCACACCCCGTTCAAGCCAGCAGATGAGTCCGCGCTCGAAACAATTGGAGGTGACCGCAATGTTTCAGATCTCATCGATGACGCATTCACATCGCTTGCAACGCGAGAGCCTGCCCGCCCTCACACCGATCGTCATTGCGCTCTCGCTCGCGCTGCCTGGCACCGTTTATGCAGCCGGACCTTTGCCGAGCGGCGGGCATTTCGTCGCAGGCACCGGTTCGATCAGCGGCAATGCAACCTCACTCACGATCAATCAAACATCCAATCGCGGTGTGATCAATTGGACGAACTTCTCGATCGGCAGCGGCAATCGTGTCAGCATCCTGAACGGCAACGGGGCGACGCTGAACCGAGTCACGGGTAGCAATCTCTCGTTGATCCTCGGCACGCTTTCGAGCACAGGCAGTGTCTATTTGATCAATCCGCAGGGCATCGTCATCGATCGCAGCGGTGTCGTGTCGACCGGTGGCCGCTTTGTTGCCTCCACCCTCGGCATCGACAACACGTCCTTCATGAACGGTGGCCCGCTCGCTTTTTCGGCCCCATCCGCAAACGGTTATAGCGTCGCCAATCTCGGCAAGATCTCGTCGAGCGGTGGCGATGTGTTCCTCATTGCGAACAACAGCGTCGTCAACCAGGGCTCCATCAGCGCACCGAAGGGCACCGCCGAGCTAGTCGCCGGGCAAACGGTGTTGTTGCACGATTCGTCGACAGACAAGCAAGTATTTGTACAGAAAGCGAGCGGCGGCACCGTCCTTAACCAGGGCACCATTGCCGCCGCGCAGATCAACCTGAACGCAGCGGACGGGAATATCTTCGCGCTCGCCGGAAACAATGCCGCATTGCGCGCGACCGGCACCGCCACGCGCGATGGTCATGTGTGGCTCGTCGCCGATTCGGGCAACGCCACGTTCGACAGCGCGATCGAAGCGCGTAATGCCAACGGCAGCGGCGGCACCGTCGATATGACCGCCGACAGTCTCACGATCGGCAGCAATTCGAACGTTACCCCGTTCGTGAAGGCCAATCAGTGGAACCTCGCCACGCAGCGGTTCGCGCTCGGCAGCGTCTCGGCACCGGCCTTCCAGCGCAGTCTCAATCAAGGCACCTCGATCGATCTACAAACGACCGGCTTGAACGGCGTCAATGCGAGCGGCGACATCGACGTGGCCTCGAGCATTCAATGGTTCGGGCCGGCGTCGCTCACGCTCAATGCCCATCATTCGTTGACCATCGACGCGGCCGCGAAGGTGAAGAACACCGGCAGCGGCAACCTAACACTGCGAGCCGATGCGGCCGGGATCGACAACGGCGGCGGCGTCGTCAACAACGGCACGGTGGACTGGTCGGCGAGCAGAGGCATCGTCAGCGCGCTCTACGACATGAACGGCAGCTACAAGCCCGGCAAGCTGCTTGCCAATGCGTCGTGGACATCGCCGAGCTATAGCGGCCTCTTGACGCAAATCACGGGCTATAAGCTCGTCAACTCATTCGCGGATCTGGAGAGCATGTCGACCGATCTCGCCGGCACCTACGCGCTCGGCAAAGACGTCGATGCAACGCCGCCGCTGTTTTCCGTTTTCGTCCCGGTCGGTAGCAACACCAGACCGTTCACGGGGCAGCTCGACGGGTGGGGCCACACGATTCGGTCGCTGAACGTGTCCGCATACACCAACGCCGATCCCGCTTACGTCGGCCTTTTTGCAACGTTGGGCGCGAGCGCGGTCGTGCGCAATCTGAACGTCGATGGTGGCGTGACGATAGGCGCCGACGATATCGGCTCTTCTGCACTTGGCCACGAGGGGATCTTGGCCGCCGACAACTACGGCACCATTGTGCGCGTCAATGTGTCCGGCACCGTCTTCAATGGTTACTACGAAACCGACTACACGTATGCGGGCGGGCTCGTCGGCGTGAATCACGGCAGGATCGAACGCTCGTCGAGCAGCGCTACCATCGACGCCGACGGAACGTCGGGCGGCCTCGCCGCCGAGAACGACGGCGTGATCGACCAATCGTTCGCGTCCGGTCCGGTGTCCGGGGAAACCATCTCCTTGACCAACGGCACGTCGGTCGCGAAGCCAGGTGGTCTCGTTAGCATCAATAACGGAAGTATCACGAGATCGTATGCGACGGGCGCGGTGACGAACGACTGCTACGGCGTCAATTGCGGCGCCGGCGGGCTCGTGGACGTGAACAATGGAAACATCAGCCAGTCGTTCGCCAGCGGTGCAGTCACGCTCGCGGACCCAGGCCCCAACGAACAAGGCCGCGTCGGCGCCATCGGGCAAGCGAACCACGGCACGATCGCAAGCAACGTCTACTGGGACAAAGACACGACCGGCCTCGCGGTCGGTGTGGGCTCGGGCACGCTTATCCCGGCCTCGAACGGCCTGACCACGGCCCAGATGTCGAATCCCGCGAGCTTTTCCGGTTGGGATTTCAGTTCGACAGGTGCGTGGGCACTGCCGGCCGGTTACAAGCACCCGATCTTGCGCTGGCAGCTTGTGCCGCCTTCAAGCCACTAAGCGCCTACCCAACGCCTCCACGGCCGGCCGAAAAAGCCGGGCTACTCGATGGCAGCCCGGCTCGATTCGAGCCATCGACGTATTCGGCAGCAACACGCGCAGCGCGTTGCCCGTAGATTCAGCCGATTCAGGCGCGAAATCCTCCGAGCCCCCACACGCCGCCGAGTGCCTTGCCCCGCGCGCCACGGCACGCGCTCGGCTGCTAATATGCGTTCGTATACGCGAGTGGCGCTTCGTCTCCACCGCTTTCGCGCGCGATCGCAGACGCATGCGGTTCGAACGCCCCGCGAACTCCCGCCAAGCAGGCACCCTCGAATCGCAGAGATGGAAAATCACATCCTCGAAGGCCAAACATTGGATTGGCTGCTCAGTTCGGCAGCCGATGCATTGATCATCATCGATCAAGATGGGCGGATCGTGCTGGCGAATCACCCGGCGGAGCGCCTATTCGGCTATCCGAATCAGGGCTTGATCGGCCAACGGCTCGAAATCCTCATACCGGAACGGTTTCGCCAAGTCCATGTCACGGAGCGCAAGGATTATTTCTCACAACCGCGCGCCCGGCCGATGGGCGTCGGAATGGAGTTGCGAGGCCAACGCAGCGATGGCGTCGAGATTCCCATCGAGGTGAGCCTCTCGCCGCTGAAAACCGATCGCGGGCTCATGCTCGTCATGGCGACGATCCACGACGTCTCGCTGCGCAAGCAGGCCGAACAGGCTGTCCTGGACAGCGAAACGCGGATCCGCGCCATCTTCGATACGGCTGCCGATGCCATCATCACGATTCACGGAAACGGAGTCATCGAGCGCGTCAATCCCCAAACGGAACAGCTCTTCGGCTACAGCAGCGAGGCCCTCGTCGGGCGCAGCATCGCCGTACTGATGCCCGCGCTGCCGCACACCTTGTCCGAAGCGGAACTGGCCGGCGGAACGCGCCGCGAGGTCACGGCCAACCGTGCGGACGGGTCCCGGTTTCCAGTCGAGCTTTCGCTATCGGAATTCCAGTTGGGCGCAAGCCGCATGTTCACGGCGATGGTGCGGGACATCACCGAACGCAAGGAAAGCGAGGGGCGCCGCCGCGCGCTGATGCAGGAAATCACGGCTGCGAACGAAGAGTTGACCAATTTCGCTTATGTGGTATCGCACGATTTGAAGGCGCCGTTGCGCGGCATCGCCTCGCTGGCGGACTGGCTATCGCAGGACTACGCCGATAAATTCGATGCGCAAGGCCGGGAGCATATGCGGCTCTTGATTCGCCGCGTGCATCGCATGAGTGCGCTCATCGATGGCATTCTCGAATACTCGCGCGCCGGCCGCATCAAGGAAACGTCGACGCGGCTCGATATGAACGCGCTGATGCGCGAAATCGTCGATTTGCTGGCTCCCCCTCCCACCATCCAAATCCTCGTCGCCACGCCGCTGCCCACGTTGATCGCGGACAAAACGCGCATCCAGCAGGTTTTGCAGAACCTCTTGTCGAATTCCATCAAATACATGGATAAGCCGGCCGGTCAGGTGCGAGTCGATTGCGTCGACGAAGAGGACGCCCTCGTATTTTCCGTATCGGATAACGGGCCTGGAATCGAACAGCGCCACTTCGAACGCATCTTTCAATTGTTTCAGACCCTCGCGCCGCGCGATCAAGTCGAAAGTACCGGTGTTGGACTAGCATTAGTGAAGAAGATCGTCGAAATGTACGGCGGCCGCGTCTGGGTAGAGTCCGAAGTAGGGACAGGCAGTACTTTCTTTTTCACGCTACCGCGGCAGATGCTCGCCGCGGGAACCGAGGACAGAGCATGAAGGCACCGAACAAGCCCATCCTCATCGTCGAAGACGACGACGTGGACGTCATGACGATGCAGCGCGCGTTCAAGGAGATCCATGTCCCCAATCCCGTCGTGAGGCAGGAAAACGGCGAACTGGCAGTCGAATATCTGCGCGATCGGCGCAATGCGACGCCCTGCATCATCTTGCTGGATTTGAACATGCCCGTGATGAACGGCATCGAATTTCTGGAAGTCGTCAAGCGCGACGACGATCTGCGGCGCATCCCGGTGGTGGTGGTCACCACATCGAAGGAGCAGGAAGACAAAGTCAATAGTTTCAATTTCAGCGTGGCGGGGTACATGGAAAAACCGGTCGACTATCGGCGATTCGTCGACGTCGTGCGCTCGATAGACGTCTATTGGTCGCTCAGTGAACTGCCGGCATGACAAGCGTGTCGCAACGGTGATGGGCGCGAGGGCGTGAACGTGCAGCACGAGATCCACATCTTGCTGGTCGAGGACGACCTGGTCGATCGAATGGCGTGCAAACGCGCGCTCGCTGCGGACCCCGATCGCCGGTACGTCATCATGGAAGCCGATACGGGCGAGCAAGGCTTGCAATTGGCGCAGGCGCATCGCCCGCATTGCATCTTGCTCGACTACAACCTTCCGGACCAAAACGGGCTCGAATTTCTCGAGGCATTAACCACGGACGATGGCGAGATCGCGATACCGGTCATGGTACTGACCGGTGGCAGCA
>JBQCDS010000660.1:0-13390 GCA_051961035.1 Trinickia sp.
AACTCGCCCGGCGCGATGCCGGAGCGGTGAGCCAGCGCGAAGCGGCAGGGCGCCGCGCGACGCTCGTTCCAGCCGTCGATATCGTCGAAGACAAGCACGGCGTGACGGTATGGGCCGATTTGCCCGGTGTGCCGAAGGACAAACTCGACATCAGGGTGCATGACGGCAATTTGTCGATCGAGGCGGAGGCGGTCTTGTCGACGCCGGCGGGCTTGAGCGCCACACACGTCGAAGTGCGTGCATCGCGCTACGCTCGCGCGTTCTCGATCAGCGCCGATTTGGACACCTCGAAAATCGACGCGAGCCTGCAAGACGGTGTGTTGACGCTGCGCATTCCGCGCCGCGAGGCGGCCCTGCCGCGACGGATCGAAGTGAAGACGGCATGACAGGGGCGGGGCGGGCAGCGCGGTGACGATGGCCTGCGCCCGCCTGCGCTGACAGGCGTTGGCGATCCTCCAGCCAATCCATGTTGCATTGCATTGGGCAGCAAGACGGCCATCGAATTACTGGCGCGTAAGCCGCCAACCCGCGAGCGCCGATTCGTTCGGCGCTTGGAAAACCGGGCCGTAGCGCATATCCTGACCTTCGACGTCCGCGCTCGTTCAGAGCGCGATCCATTTTATGGACTAAGGAGGATTGGATACATGACGCGTGCCGTCGATTCGGGAATCATTCTCATTGCACGTTTGGCGCTATCTGTGCTGTTTTTATGGTCGGGCATCATGAAGGTACTCGGCTATGGCGCCTTTGTCGGGTATCTCCAGGCGAAAGGCGTGCCGTTCGTGCAGATTGCGGCGCCGATCGCCACCGCCGTGGAAGTGATCGGTGGCGTCTTCCTCGTTATCGGTTTCCTGATCCGGCCGCTCGGGCTCGTCATGGCCATCTACACGATTGCCACCGCTATCCTAGGCCACGACTTTTGGAACGTGGCCGACGCCGCCGTTCAACACGACATGGTGATTCACTTTTGGAAAAACGTCGGCATCGCCGGTGGCTTCCTGCTGCTGATGGTGACCGGTGCCGGCGGCGCGAGCGTGGATGCCGCCCGTGCGCCGAGGCGGCCTTCGCTCTGAATTAGGCGGCGTTCGCCCGGTTTCCCCAAGGGCGAGCGTGCCGCCAAGCACGATCCTTGCGTGCGAGTCGAGACGCACCTGCGCGAGAAGGAGGACTGCGAATGATTCAGAACTTCGAGCAGCAAATCGGCGGACGCAGCATGCACTTTTGCGCGAGCCTAGGGGAAGGCGAGTCGAAGCATCGCGTCATCATCAGCCGCGACGATTCGGCCGAGACGCTTGTGGTGTTCGACGCATCGGGGCTGATCGGATCGTTGAAGGCGGAGATGGCGGCGCCCGAGCAACTGCTTGCCGACGCAATCACGAAGGCGTGCGATGAGGGGCTCATCGAGCGCGCGCTCGATACCGGCGCGGTGCAGAACACGACGCTGTAGTGTCCCGAGCGGAAAGTGTGGCGGAACGCAGGCCTCCTGGGGGTAAGCGCCAGCCATCATGCAATCCCGTCTATAAAGGAGTGCCCCACGCACGGCTCTAGCGTGCCGCTCGCTCGCCCGCGCCTTCGCGAATGTGAGCCGCCGGGTGCACGAGGCTGGCGAGCAGCACGCCCGCGAGGAGCAACCCGGCGGCGATCGCCGCCGATACCTGCACACCTGAAACGACCGCCGCCGCGCCCACACCGCTTGCCAGCGCGCCGAACGCGGCCACGCCCACCGCACCGCCCGCCTGCCGTGCCGTATTGAGCAGTGCCGATGCGGTGCCGGCCCGCTTGTGCTCGACGGACGCGAGGACGGCTGTTGTCATCGCGGGAACGGCGAGGCCCATGCCGGCTGGGATCAAAAGGAACGGGATCAGCAGGAACGGTAGAGGCGTGCCCGCTTGTGTGAAGTGCAGCAGCGCATAGCCGAGCGCGCCGACGAAAGCGCCGAGCATCATCGGGCGACGCGGGCCGTACCGCGCCACCACCCATCCGCTCGCGACGTTCGACACCAAAAAGCCCCCGGTGAGCGGCAAGAACGCAAGGCCGGCTTGCAGTGCCGTATCGCCGCGCACACGCTGCATGAACAGGCTCAGGATGAAGACGGTCCCATAGTAGGCCATGTTCACGCAGATGCCGAATACGACTGCCGCGCTGAACGTTTTGTCGCGCAGCAGCGCGAGCGGGATCATGGGCGCGCGGCTTTTCGCTTCGACGGCGACGAATGCGAACGCGGCCAACACCGAGGCGGCGAGCGCGCCGAGGATCAGCGGGTGATCGATGCCGAGCGGACGCATTTCGATGACCGCGCCCGTGAACGCGGTCAGTGCCACGATGGCGATGCCTTGCCCGGGCAAATCGATTCCCACTGGCTGATGGTGGCGCGCGTCCGGCGCTTGCTCTTCGCGGCGCGGTATCCAAGCGAACGTTGCGAGCAGGCCCGCCGCGCAAATCGGCACGTTGACGAAAAAGATGCTGCGCCAGCCCCAGGCTGCGATGAGGATGCCGCCGAGTACCGGCCCAGCAGCAATGGCGACGGCGCCCGAAGCCGTCCACAAGCCGACGGCGCGCGCGCGTAGGTCCGGGTCGTGACTGCAAGCGCGATTGAGCAACGCGAGCGAATTGGGCAGCATGGCCGCCGCACTGATGCCTTGAGCGGCGCGTGCCGCCACGAGCACGGCCGCGTTCGGCGCGAGCGCGCAGGCGAGCGACGCTACGGCGAACAGCACCATGCCCGCCGCGAACAGCCGCCGGGCGCCGAAGCGATCGCCCAGCACCCCCGCCGAGAGCATCAAGACGGCGAATGCGAGCGTGTAGGCATCGACGATCCATTGCAGCGTCGAGACGGGGGCGCGCAACTGCGAGCCGATGCTGGGCAACGCAATGTTGACGATCGTCACATCGAGTTGCGTCACGACGAATGCGACGCTGACGGTGGCAAGCACGCGTGCCACCGTCGGCGTGAAGGCGACGGAAGGATGGGCTGAGTTCATAAAGCCCATCCTATCAGCGCTTGCGCGCCAATGTTTCGTGCTCCGATGAAACGTCGAATCCGGCTGGATTGCTTAAACTGTCGGCAATTCGGGCCGGATCTCGATCGCATCCCTGATCAATTTCTCGACGGCCTTGCGCTCATCGCCGACGAGCGGCAGCCGGGGCGGCCGTACCGGTTCTGTGCCGAGCCCGACGATCGCTTCGGCGAGCTTGATGTTTTGGACGAGCTTGGACGACACGTCGAGTGCGAGCAGCGGCGCGAACCAGCGATAGATCGTGCGTGCTTCCTCGAGCCGTCCGGCTTGCAGCAGGCGGTAGATCGCCACCGTTTCGTGCGGAAACGCGCAGACGAGACCCGCGACCCATCCATGCGCGCCCATCAGCATCGCTTCCATCGCAAGGTTGTCGACGCCGCAAAAGATCGCGTAGCGCTCGCCCACCGCGTTGATCAAATCGGTCACCCGGCGCACGTCCCCGCACGACTCCTTGATCGCGACCAGCTTCGGCTCGTCCGCGATTTCCTTGAACATGTCGGGCGTCATGTCGACGCCATAAGCCAGCGGGTTGTTGTAGACCATGATCGGCAGCGGGCTTGCCTTGGCGACCATGCGGAAGTGGTTGATCGTTTCGCGCCGATCCGACAAATAGCGCAGGCCGGGCAACACCATGTAACCGGCGGCGCCATGCTTGGCGCCCCGTTCCGCCTGGCGACAGCCTTCGAGCGTGCTGTCTTCGGCGATCGTGAGCAGCACCGGCACCCGGTCACGGGCGGCTTCGACTGCGATGTCGAGTACTTCCAGTTTTTCGTCCAGCGAGAGCGTCGAGGCTTCGCCGAGCGAACCGCAGACGATGATGCCGTCCACGCCGGCATCGATTTGCGCCTCGATGTTTTTCTTCGTCCAAGCGCGGTCTATGCTGAAATCTTCGTGAAACTTGGTCGTGACGGCGGGCATGACGCCTTGCCAGACTATTGCCATTTCGGTATCTCCGGAAGCGGTCGATGAGAACAATGCCAGCGCAGTTTAGGCCGGAGGATGACGGCCGTCTTGCGCCGTTCGCGCATCGGCGATGACGATTTCGGCACAACGCCGAGCCGCAAAAGGAATGTGCCGAAATCGGCATGCGCGACGCGCACCGGCGCCAAGACGCGGCGCCTGCGCGTTCCTAACATTAGCCCTCATGAAAACCCTGCACATCATCGATTCCCATACGGGTGGCGAGCCGACGCGTCTTGTGATCGCGGGCGGCCCCGACCTCGGCAGCGGCCCGCTCGCGCAGCGGCTCGAAATCCTCCGCTCGCGTCACGACGATTGGCGCGCGAGCGTGGTGACGGAGCCGCGCGGCTCGGATGTCATCGTCGGCGCATTGCTTTGCGAGCCGTACGATACGAGCTGTGCGGCAGGCGTCATCTTTTTCAATAACGTGGGCTACCTCGGGATGTGCGGGCATGGCACGATCGGCCTCGTCGCCTCGCTGGCCTATATGGGACGGCTCGCGCCGGGAAAACATCGCATCGAGACGCCGGTGGGTGTCGTCGAAGCCACATTGAACGAGGACGGCAGCGTCACCGTACGCAACGTGCCGGCCTACCGGTATCGGCAGGATGTCGAGGTCGACGTGCCCGGCGTTGGCCGGCTCGTGGGCGACGTCGCTTGGGGCGGCAATTGGTTCTTCCTCGCCGCCAATCATGGCCGCACGCTCGAGCCGTCGCGCATTGCCGAGTTGACTGCGTTCACGCACGACATTCGCGAGGCGCTCATCGCTCAGGGTGTGACGGGCGTGGATGGCGCGCTCATCGATCACATCGAACTGTTCGGACCGGCCGAGCAAGCCGACATCGACAGCCGCAATTTCGTGCTGTGTCCCGGCGATGCGTACGACCGTTCGCCCTGCGGCACGGGCACGAGCGCGAAGCTTGCTTGTCTCGCGGCCGACGGCAAGCTCGCGCCGGACACGGCATGGCGTCAACAAAGTATCGTGGGCAGCGTGTTCGAAGGGCGATATGTCCCGCTCGACTCAAGGGATGGCTTGCCGCCCGATACCGTGGCGATCGTTCCGACGATTACGGGCCGGGCGCATGTCATGGCCGAAGGCAAGCTGCTGTTCGAAGCGGACGATCCATTCGCCGCCGGCATACCGAGCACGCGCCCGCTATGACGGTTGACGCCGTCGTCATCGGCGCGGGTATCGTCGGCGCCGCCTGCGCGGCGGAGCTGGCCGCGCAAGGCATGTCTGTCCAAGTGCTCGATGCGGCGGGCATCGGCGGCGGTGCGACGGCGGCCGGCATGGGCCATATCGTCGTCATGAACGATTCTCCGGCTGAACTCGCCTTGAGCCGGTACTCGCGCGAACTTTGGCTCGAGCTCGCGCCGTCATTGCGCGCGGCCGATGCGTTTTCTCGGTGCGGCACGCTGTGGGTCGCGGCCGACGCCGAAGAGTGGGACGCGGCGCGTGCCCTGCAAGGCGCGTTCGCCGGCAGCGGCATCGGGACGGAGCTGCTCGATGCCTCGGCGCTGCGCGAGTGCGAGCCTGCGCTCGCCTCACCGATGGCAGGAGGCCTGCTCGTGCCGGACGACGCCATCGTCTACGCCCCGCGCGCCGCCCAATGGTTGCTCGAACGCTCGCCTGGAGCGCGAAAGATCACCGTGCGTCCCCGATCGGAAGTGACGGCGCTCGCAAGCGGCGAAGTTCGGCTGGCAAACGGCGAGGCGGTGAGCGCAGGCCTGATCGTCGTCGCCAATGGTCTTTTCGCTGGGCGGCTGGTGCCGTGGTTGCCGATCGTGCCGAAGAAGGGGCATCTGTTGATCACCGATCGTTACCCCGGCTACCTCCATCATCAGGTGCTCGAACTCGGGTACATCAAGAGCGCGCATCAAACAGAAGGCGCGTCCGTTGCATTCAATGCGCAGCCTCGGCCGACGGGCCAAGTGCTGCTCGGTTCGTCGCGTCAATTCGACACGCTCGATCCCTCCGCCGAATGGTCGGTGCTTGCTCGCATGATGGCGCGCGCGGCGCGTTATCTGCCGTCGTTGCCTTCCATGAATGCGATTCGGGCATGGACGGGTTTTCGCGCCGCGACGCCCGATGGCCTGCCGATCATCGGACCGGCAGGCGACGCGCTGCCGGGCGTGTGGATCGCCGCCGGGCACGAGGGCCTCGGTGTCACGACGTCGCTCGCGACGGCCAAGCTGCTTGCTGCGCAAATTGCCGGCGCGCACGCCGCGCTCGATGCGGCGCCTTATCGAGTCGACCGATTTGCGATGGAGGCAAGCCATGGCGCATGAAAGGGGCGATGGCGGACGCGCTACCGTTGTCGTCACCATCGACGGCGTGCCGCTCGAAGTACCTGCCTACACCACGGCGGTCGCCGCGGTCGTTCGCCGATACGGCGTGCAAGGAACGCGAGTGTCGGTGAGCGGACAGCCGCGCGCCGCGCTTTGCGCGATGGGCGTGTGTCAGGAGTGCCGCATGACGATCGACGGGCGTGCTCACGTGCTGGCCTGCCAAACGATTTGCCGTGACGGCATGGCGATCCGTACGGAAGGTTTGCCTTCATGAAAGCGCGATTCGATCTCGTGATCGTCGGCGCGGGGCCGGCTGGGCTTGCCGCCGCTCGCGCCGCTGCATCGACGGGTATGACGATTGCCGTCGTCGACGATAACCCGCGTGCGGGCGGTCAAATATGGCGTCAAGGCCCGGGGGCCGATACGCCTGCTGCATTGCAGGACACACTTGCCAAGTTGGCCGGCCAATCTAACGTAACGTTCTACAGCGGTACGAAAGTCACGGCATTGGCTGGGCCACGGGAGATGATGGTCGAATCATCGACGGGCGAAGGGCTATCGGTTTCGTTCGCACAACTCATCATCGCCTCGGGTGCGCGCGAACGATTGCTGCCGTTCGAGGGATGGACGTTGCCCGGGGTGACTGGCGCCGGCGCGCTGCAAGCGCTCGTCAAGGGCGGGATGCCGGTGCGCGGCGAGCGCGTGGTGCTGGCCGGCAGCGGGCCGTTGCTCATTGCGGCGCTGGCCACCGCGCGAGGTGCGGGTGCGCGAGTCGTCGCCGTGGTCGAACAAGCCCCGTGGCGCGCGCTTTTGCCGTTCGGCTTGTCGCTTTTTTCGACGCCTTCGAAAGTGTGGCAGGCGATTCGATTGACGCACGGCTTCGCCGGCACGCACTACTGGGCCGATAGCATCGTGACGCGAGCGCTTGGAGACGAACGCGTTGAGGCAGCCGTCATCGGGCGCGGCGCGCAGAACATGACGGTCGAATGCGATCGGATCGCCTGCGGTTACGGGCTCGTGCCGAACGTTTCGCTCGCGCAGATGATGGGATGCGCGACGGCGCAAGGCGCGATCGAAGTCGACGATGCGCAGCGCACCTGCGTGCCCGGTGTCTGGGCGGCGGGAGAATGCACGGGCATCGGTGGAATGGAGTTGGCGCGCGCCGAAGGCGAAATCGCCGGCCTGGCGGCCGGTGGCTTGCCGGTGCCCGCGCAGCTCGTTCGCGAACGTGACCGGTGGCGGCGCTTTGCGCAGCGCGTCGAGCGCTCGTTCGCGCTTGGCGAGCGCGCAAGAGCATGGCCCGATGCGCAGACGATTCTGTGCCGTTGCGAGGACGTCGCGTTCGGCGACGTAGCGGCTCACGCCACGTGGCGCGATGCGAAGCTGCACACGCGATGCGCGATGGGCCCTTGCCAGGGGCGTGTTTGCGGCGCGGCGGCCCAGACCTACTTCGGTTGGGATGCGGCGATCCCGCGCCCACCGCTCGTACCCGCTTGCATCGGGTCGTTGCTCGACGCGCAGTCGGAGGACGGCGCTCGCCTATAATCGAGGCGCTTTGCGCGGCGCATTCCTGCCGCGCCGTTCCTAGCGCCTCCCGACAATGCCCCCCACGATCCCCTTGCCACCCATGCCTGCCGCTGAAACGCTCGCCGACATGCTGCCGTATTACGCGCAGCTCGAACCGGTCCTCGATGCGTTGCCCGATCTGGTTTTTTTCCTGAAGGATCGCGACGCGCGCTATGCGCTCGTCAATCGCACGTTGGCGACGCGTTGCGGCTGCAAGGATAAGCGCGCGATCGTCGGGAAGACCACCGAAGAGGTTTTCCCGTCACGCTTTGGCGCCGCGTATCTGGAGCAGGATCAATCGATCATCAACGGCGGCGCGGCGATGATCGATCAGTTGGAACTGCACCTTTACCCAGGGCGCCAGCCGGGATGGTGTTTGACGTCGAAGGTGCCGCTGTCGAACAGCGCGGGGCAAGTGCTCGGTATCGCGGGCGCATCGCGCGATTTAAAGGCCAACGAGCGAACGCACCCGGCTTATTCGAAGCTGGCGGAAGTCGTTCAGTACATCCAAGAAAATTACGTGCAGCCGCTGAATTTGACGTACCTCGCGCAAATGGCGGGCATGTCCGTTGCGCAGTTAGAGCGCTATTTTCATAAGGTCTTTCATCTGACGCCGCGTCAGGTGCTGCTGAAGACTCGGCTCGACGCGGCCACGGCATTGCTTGCATCGAACGACAAAGTCACCGATGTCGCCGCGTTGTGCGGCTACACGGATCACAGTGCTTTTACACGTCAGTTCAAAGCAACGGTCGGCGTGACGCCCAGCGAGTACCGCACGCTCTTGCATGGCTCGACGGTGCGCTGAGAAACCGCCCGTAGGCTGAAACAGCCTGGATGCGTAGGCTTTTCGAAGCCTTCGGCGCTGTCCTCATTGGCGCCGAATGACGAACTTCTGGCCGATTTGGACGGTACGAAATGGGCTCCGCGCCTTGACGCGTGAGAGTCGCTGAACCATAGTGGGCCACTGATTCGATTCGACAAACGATCATGGATAAGCTTTTCCATCGAATCGAGCGGTTAATCGCGCGCTCACCGACGAGCGCTTATTCGAAGCGAGGCGCAACACCTGCTTCGTCCGCGTCGTAGGAGTGCGGACCATGCGTGATCCAACCGCTCGCGAGCCAAAATTTCCGGTGGCATGTGCCCGATGTGGCGGCCGAATTTCGGAGCCCGTTGCCTTCTGTCCTCACTGCGGCGCGCACGCGCGATTCGCGTTGGCGGGTAGCCCGGCGCATGCCGGAAGCCTCGGCGCGGTGCCGCGCGGCCCGGGCGCGTCCGCGCGCATCGAGCCGACAGCGTCGCGCTACGACTACGAAGGCGCGCCATGGCCGGGCCCCCCGACGCCGCTGTTCGCCTCGCCGGACGGCGATCCTTATGGCGAAGTGCGTGCGCCGAGCGGGCGCGGGCGGGGGCTGAAGGCGGGAACGATATGGGTAATTGCCGCGTTCGTCGTCGTGTATGCAGGCGCGGTGGCCGTGCATCGATTCCAGGGTGCTTCATCGCTATCGCCGTCCGGTTCGTCGAAATCCGTCCAGGGGACGATCGGGTCGAATGCCGCGCTAAGGGCCAACGGTTCCACGCCTCCCGCTACATCGATTGCTTCATTGCCGCCGTCTGTTTCGACGACGCAGGCGTTGCCGAGCGACACCGTGGCACCGCCGCCGCAAGCCGATGTCGAACCGGTGCAGTCGCCGCGCCGCGCCTCACCGGCGCAGGCCCAACCGCAGGCTAGCGTTGCGCCCGTGCAGCCACAGCCTGTGCAGCCGCAAACGCGGACGCAAACTCAAACGCAAACGCAGTTACAGCCGAGCGGGGAGGAGGACGCATACGCAAGCGGCCGCTCGGCTCCGTCCGCGCAAGCGCCGGACAGCCAAGCCGCAAACGCGCCACAGCCCTATCGGGCTCGGCGAGGCGAAGCGCAATCGGGGCGCGCCGCCGCCTACCGCGCACTGAGCACTGCGCAAACGCAATTCGGGAAGAGCGATCTGAGTGGCGCCCGGGCATCGCTCAATCGAGCGCTGGCGGCCGATCCACGTAATGGCGAAGCGCTCGGCTTGCGCGACGCGCTGTCGTCGCGCGAGCAGGAGCGCGACGCGGCGTTGAGCGCGGCGCATGCTTGCGTCGAGCAATCGCGTTGGACGTGTGTTTGGCACTACGCCGGTCAGGCGCTGGCGGTCGATGCCAGTAGCACGGAGGCGAGGACGCTCGTGAATCGGGCGATCGTCGAATCGGGGGCGGCCACGGCTCCGGCCGGCCCCGGGCCCGACATTGTGGAAGTGCCCATGGTGCAGTAGCGCAAGCGCCCGAGTGCGATCAGGCGCGCGCCGCGCCGGCTTCGCCGCCGGCCTGCGGGCCTGCGGGCGACTTGCGTGACGTCTTGGGAGCGGCGCGGGTGTGCGCTTAGCGTTGCCTGCGCTCGGCAAGCGTGTCCGCGGCGATGCTGCTCAAGTAGGTCAGTTCGGCGGCAGCCAGCCCGAGGATGCCGTACGTGGGTTCGAGACCGAAGCGAGCGAATGGCTTAGGTATCGGCCGCCCCTCCGCGATCGCGGCGGCGAGCAGTTCGCCTGCCGCGGTAGTGGGTGCCACGCCGTGTCCGCCGAAGCCCACCGCATGCCAAACGCCATCGCGGCATTGCCCGATCTGCGGCATCTTATGCCGTGCGTAGCTCATCATGCCGCCCCACGCAAATTCGATCGCGACGCCTTTCAATTGCGGATACACGCGCAACATGTCGCGCATCAACAGCCGCGCGATCGCGCGTGGATGGCGTTCGAAGATCGAAATTCGGCCGCCCCAGAGAATGCGCGTGTCCGGTAAGGCGCGGTAATAGTCGAAGGCGAAGCGGGTATCGTAGACGGCCGCGGCGCAATCGATGGCATCGGTGAGCCGTGTGCCGAGGGGCTCCGTCGTCACGACGTAAGTGGCGATCGGCAGTACGGCGCGTTCGACGGGGCGATGGATTCCATGAGCGTACCCGCCGCCGGCCATCACGACATGACGGGCGACGATCGAGCCGTTAGGCGTGCGAACCGAATATCGATCTTGCTTTCGTCCGATGCCAAGGGCCGCGCTGCGCTCGTAGATGCGCACTCCGGCGTCGGTCAGCGCTGCCGCGATTCCGAGCGCGTATTTGAGCGGATGAAAATGAAACCCGTGCGGCTCGAGCAAGCCGCCGTGGTACCGGTCGGTCTTCAGGCGGTCGCGCAGCGCGCTTTTTGAAATCGGCTCCCACTGCACGCCGAACGATGTGCGCATCAGCTCGCGTTGTGCCGCGAGCGTTTCCGGCCGGCCGAACCAATCGGCCAGAATGACGCCCTCATTGACGACATCGCAGTCGATACCGTGACGCGCGATGCGCGCGCCGATCAGGGCAACGGCGTCGAGCGTCAAACCGTAAAGCGCGCGCGCGTCTTGCGGCCCCAGTGCGCGCAGCAGGTCGGCACAATCAAGGCTATACCCGCCGAAGACGAACCCGCCGTTGCGTCCCGATGCGCCGAAGCCGACGCGCTGCGCTTCGAGGACGACGACATCGCGCACGCCGCGCTCGACGAGCCCGAGTGCCGTGGCGAGCCCGGCGAAACCGCCGCCGACGATGCAGACAGCGGCCTCTTCGTGCGCGCTCGACTGCGAAGGCCGTTCGGGCCGTTCTACCGTGGCTTCGTAATAGCTTGGTGCTGCCGCGCGCATGGCCGCGCCCCCCGTTAAAGTGCTTCGACGTTTTTCGCGATGGTGCGCGCAACTTCCGCGATCGCGGCTTCCCGCGCGTGATTGGCGGCACGCGTTTCGGTCAGATAAACGGTAACCAGGATGGGCGCGCGATCTTGCGGCCACAGCATGCCGATGTCGTTCGTCGTTCCGCGCTCGCCCGTTCCGGTTTTGTCGGCAACTCGCCAATCGTTGGGCACACCCGCGCGAAGGCGCGCATCGCCGGTGCGGTTGCCGACGCTCCATGCCAAGAGCCGTGCACGCGACGCAGGCGACAGCGCTTCGCCGAGCAACACCTTGCGCATGCTTCCCAGCATGGCGGTGGGCGTTGTCGTATCGCGCAGGTCGCCGGGGATGGCCGTGTTCAGCGACGGTTCGTTGCGGTCCAAGCGCGTGACAGTATCGCCCAATTGCCTCATAAACGCAGTGAAGCCGCCGGGGCCGCCGATCGTGTCGAGCAGCAGGTTGGCCGCCGTGTTGTCGCTCATGGTGACGGTCGCATCGCAAAGTTCGGCCACCGTCATACCGTTCCCGCCAACGTGGCGCCGCGTAACGGGCGCGTACTCGTCGAGCCGATCGCGCCCGTAGACGATGCGGCGCTCGAGCGCTTCGTCGCGGCGATCGACGCGGGCCAGGATGCCGGCCGCCAGCATCAGCTTGAACGTACTGCACATCGGGAACCGTTCGTTCGCGCGATGGCCCGCCCGCAGGCCCGTTTCGAGGTCGTGCACGGCCACGCCGAGCCGGCCGTCGACGCCTTTCTCGATCGAGGCCAATGCCGTTTCGATCGCGTGTCCTTGCGTGTCCAGCTTCCGCGACAGCTTCGCCGCGCGGGCATCTCCATCGCTCGTTCTTGCGTTGCCCGCGGGAGCGGCCCACACAGGAGCCGATAGGCCAGCTATCATCC
The DNA here is from genome assembly GCA_051961035.1 of Trinickia sp. Classification (GTDB taxonomy): domain Bacteria; phylum Pseudomonadota; class Gammaproteobacteria; order Burkholderiales; family Burkholderiaceae; genus Trinickia. Next base: position 12,445 of record JBQCDS010000660.1, read on the forward strand.
CGCCCAATGCGGTTCCTAGGAATCGTCTTCTTTGCATCGGCTTCGCTCCGTTGAAAGAGGCATGAATATCGCGTTTTCGGCAAAACGCGACAATCGACGATAATTTTTCAGACGCAATACTATTTCTTGTGGGTCTTAGGTATGGCCAGACATCTGCCGCTCAACGCATTGCGGGCGTTCGAATCGTCGGCGCGGCATTTGAGCTTCACGCGCGCCGCGCGAGAGTTGAACGTGACGCAGGCCGCGGTGAGTCAACAAGTGCGCTCGCTCGAGGAGCGGCTCGGTGCTCAGTTGTTCAAGCGCTTGCCGCGCGGGCTCGGGATGACGGACGAAGGGCAAGCGCTGCTGCCCGTCGTCTCCGACGCCTTCGGTCGCATCGATGCCGTTTTGAAGCAGTTCGAAGGTGGGCATTTTCACGAAGTGCTGACCGTGGGCGTCGTGGGCACGTTTGCGGTGGGCTGGCTCATGCCGCGTCTGACTCATTTTCGCGCCACGCATCCGTTCGTCGAACTGCGGCTGCTCACGCACAACAATCTCGTCGATTTCGCGGCCGAAGGATTCGACTTCGCGATTCGCTTCGGCGACGGCAATTGGCCGGGCACTCAAGCGGCCGCGCTACTCGACGCGCCGCTGACCGCCCTATGTGCGCCCGACGTCGCCAAGCGCCTAAACGCACCGCACGATCTCGCGATGGAGACGTTGCTGCGCTCGTACCGCGCCGACGAATGGGCGCTATGGCTCGCGGCGGCCGGTTTGCCGGGTGGCGCGGTTCGCGGGCCCGTGTTCGATTCGTCGCGCTTGATGGTGGAGGCGGCGATGCAAAGCGCGGGCGTGGCGCTTGCGCCGGCGCGTATGTTCGAGCGAGAACTGCAATCGGGGCGACTGGTGCGGCCGTTCGACGTCGAAGTGAACACGGGCAGCTATTGGCTCACATGGCTCAAGTCCA
>JBQCDS010000661.1:0-3271 GCA_051961035.1 Trinickia sp.
GGCCATGAGCTGGGGCAATTGCGGCTATGCCTTCCCGACCATCATCGGCGCGAAGGTGGCGGCACCGCATCGCCCGGCGGTGTCCTATGCCGGCGACGGCGCATGGGGCATGAGCCTCATGGAAACGATGACATGCGTGCGCCATCAGATCCCCGTCACGGCCGTCGTCTTCCACAATCGGCAATGGGGTGCGGAGAAGAAGAACCAAGTCGACTTCTACAACCGCCGCTTCGTGGCGGGCGAACTCGACAACCAAAGCTTCGCGGCGATCGCGAAGGCGATGGGTGCCGAAGGCATCGTCGTCGATAAGCTGGAGGATGTGGGCCCCGCCCTCAAACGCGCCATCGACATGCAGATGAACGAAGGCAAGACGACGATCATCGAAATCATGTGCACGCGAGAGCTCGGCGATCCATTCCGCCGCGATGCATTGTCCAAGCCGGTGCGCCTGCTCGACAAGTACAAGGATTACGTCTGAGGAAAGGACATCGATGAAAGCCCTGAACCGCATCATCGAAGCCGCGCGCATGTCGCCCATGCGCATCGTGCTGTGCGAAGCCGAGGATCCGCGCGTGTTGGCGGCCGCGCTTCGCGCCAGTCGCGAAGGCGTCGCGCGTATCGTTCTCGTCGGCAATTCGGACGCGATCCGCGCGGCTGCCGAGCGCGAAGCCCTCACGCTCGACGATAACGTCTTGCTCGTCGATCCGGCGAGTTCGGATTGGCGGGCGTCATTTGCCGACGAGCTGGTCGTGCTGCGCGCGAGCAAAGGCATGACACGCGAGGTGGCGCAAAGCGAAGTACTCAAGCCACTCGTCTTCGCGGATTTGATGGTGCGGCTCGGTTATGCGGACGGCTCTGTGGCGGGCGCCGTCCACACAACGGCCGACGTCGTGCGCACGGCCATTCAGTTGATCGGGATCGAGCCGTCGTTCAAGCTCGTATCCAGCTTCTTTCTGATGATGCTTTGCGAGCCGTTCCACCGCTATAAGGGTGGGCTCATCTTCTCCGACTGCGCGCTTGTGGTCGATCCCGATGCGGCGCAGCTCGCCGAAATCGCGATGGCCGCCGCCGACAGCGCGCGCAGCCTCCTCATGGAGGAGCCGCGCGTGGCGATGCTTTCCTTCTCCACGAGCGGCAGCGCACATCACGCGCACGTCGACAAGGTGATCGAGGCCACGCAGCGTGTAAAAACGTTGCGTCCCGGCCTCGCCATCGACGGCGACGTGCAGCTCGACGCCGCGCTGGTTGCCGAGATTGCCGAGCGCAAGATCGAGCACTCGCAGGTGGGCGGGCACGCTAACGTGCTGGTGTTCCCGAATTTGGACGCCGGCAATATCGGCTACAAACTCGCGGAACGTATCGGAGGCGCAAAGGCGGTCGGGCCGTTGCTACAGGGCTTGCGCTATCCCGCCAACGATTTGTCGCGCGGCTGCTGCGCCGAAGACATCTACTATGTGATCGCCGTGACCGCCGTTCAAGCGCACGCCGCCCACGACCGCGCCGGGCATCAGTCCAGCGCACCCCACGCGGCTTGACGGCTTCGATCGATCCCGCACGAGACCGACAAGACCTGATACGGCGCGCCGAGTGAAGTTATCGGCGCGCCGCAATCCATCGGGCCAATTCCATCAGCCGCGCCATATCGAGCGGGGCAGCCGGGTCGAGCGCCGCGCCATGCCGATAGAACAGCGTCGGATTGCGGCCGATTCCAAGTCCGATCACTTCCACATCACGCATCGCTTCGTGTTTTGCGAGCACGTCCTTCAAATGATTGTCGAGGTAAGCGGCGTCGTTGGCCTGCACGGTGGCCGCGTCCATCGGGCTGCCGTCCGAAATCACGACGAGGATGCGCCGGGCCGGCGCTTGGGCATTCGTATTGGTACAAGTATGCGCGTGCGCGGCAAGCCGCGTGCAGGCCCACTCCACCGCTTCACCGTCCACGCCCTCGCGAAATAGGTCCGCTTTGAAGAAGGCGGCGATATCGTTGCGCGCGCGACGCCACGTGTCGTCCGCGGCCTTGAACACCATATGGCACACCTCGTTCATGCGGCCCGGATGCGGCGGCCGGCCCCGCGCCAGCCAATCAAGCCGCGCGCGGCCCCCATTCCATGCTCCCGTCGTATAGCCGAGCACTTCCGTCGCGATACCCGCTTGCTCGCAGGCGCGCACGAGAATGTCGATCAGCATCGCCATCGGCTCGACATTCGCTTTGACGGAGGCGGAACAGTCGGTCAAGAAGCCGATCACGCAATCGGTGCGCGGCCGCACGCGCTCTTGGGTGAATACGCGCCGCTCGGCTGGCGAGCTGATGATCTGCGCGAGACGCCTTCCGTCGATCCGCCCTTCTTCCTCGCCGAATGACCAGCCGTCTCGCAGCGGAATGGAGAGCGCCGCCTGCAACGCGCGTGCGATGCGTGCGACGTTGATCCCACGCGCGGCGATCCGCTCGTCGAGCCGTGCCCGGTTCTCGCGCAGCCACGCCGCGCGCACGAGCGTGCCCACCCGAACTTCGCGGTCGAACCGCGTCGTGTAGGCGCGATATTCGTGCGGCGCGCCGGCCGCTCGGCTTTGGTTCGTCAGCGCGCCCGCCGGCATTGCTTCGCCCGATTCATCGAAGTCGAAATCGACCCAGAGCGAGAACGATGTGAGGGCCTCATCCCGGGCGCGCGCGCGCTCGTTCTCATCCTGGCCACCCCATGCAGCGGATGCGCGCTCTAACATCGACGCGATAGTCCGCGCCAACGCGCGCGCGTCATCCGCATACGCTTGCTGATCGAATCGATGCCGGCGCAAGCGTGCGAGATGCGTGCCGATCGCCGGCGCGATGCCGGCTCGGGTCGCCTCGATCAGATCCTGCGTCTCTTCGAGCACGGGCCAACCGGTTACGCGCGACCAAACGGTTTGCGCTACCGTGTAAATGAGCATGCCTAGATGCTCGTCGATCAAAGGGCTGCGGCTGTACGCGCGCAGCCATGCCTCGAATCGAAGGCGAAGGTTACGCGCAAGGCCGAGCATGCCGGGCAAGGCTAACGCTTCGCAGCGCACCTGCTCGAATACCTCGAACAAGAGCCGCTCGATCGGGGGCTCGGGGGACAGCGAGCGATGCAAAGCCGCGTTCGAATGCAGGAGCCGCACGGCCGCGCCATCTGCCGCGCCACGCAGCAAGGCGAGATCGTCTTCGCCAGCGTTGCCGTGCAGATGCGGCGCATAAAGCGGCAGCGGCCGCGATTGCCGATACAAGCGCCCGCCGCGATAGTGCAATGCGGCGTCG
>JBQCDS010000662.1:0-6825 GCA_051961035.1 Trinickia sp.
TCCCCTGCGTCTACCTGTTTCACCACCCGGGCTTTCGTCGGCGCCATCGGCCACCGAACGGAAGAGCGCGATTATGTCGGAAATCGCCTCGGTTGACAAGCCCACCTGGGCACGCCATGGCGGCTGAGTCGTTTCGAGGCGCGGCCAGGCGCCGCCTTAGTGCTGGCCCAAGTTACTGCGCCAAGTAAACGAACTTCCCACCCTTGATCGTCCCCATCACGCTCGCGCGCTGATCCAGCCCGACGTGATCGCTCGCGCTCGTATTGACGACGCCATTCGGCACCACGAGTTCATGCGCTTGCTCAAGTGACGTGCGCAGGGCAGTGCGGAACGCATCGGTGCCCGGCTGCGCCGTTTTCAGCGCCCGCGCGACGGCGTCGTTCAATCGGGGATAGACGCCCGCCGCATCGCCGGCGAACTGCGTCACGCTGCCCGGGCCGTACTTCGCCTCGTAGCTTTCGACGAACGCGAGCGCCGCCTTCTTCGAAGGATGATCGGCCGGCAGCGTGCGCGCGACGACGACGGGTTGCGTCGGGAACAGCGTGCCCTCCACATCCTTGCCGCCAAGCTTGATGAACGCGGGCGTGGCGATGCCGTGCGTCTGATAGATCGGGCCCTTGAAGCCGTGCTCGACGAGCTCGCGCTGCGGCAGGACCGCCGGCGTGCCCGCGCCCGCGACGAGGATCGCATCGGGCTTGGCGGCCATCAGCTTGAGCACCTGGCCCGTGACGCTCGAATCGGTGCGGTTGTACCGCTCGGTCGCGACGATCGAGATGTGGCGCAGCTTCGCGAAAGTCGAAAATTCCTTGAGCCAGCTATCGCCGTAGCTGTCGGCGAATCCGATGAAGCCCACCGTCTTCACGCCGTGATTCGACATGTAGCGCGTCATGACGTCGGCCATCGCGCTATCGGTCTGCGCCATCTTGAACGCCCAAACGCGCGCGCCCTGCTGCGGCTCAACGACACTGCCCGAGCCGACCAGCGTGATCATCGGCGTGTGCGATTGCGCGACCGGATCCAATGCGGCGAGCGCGGCCGGCGTGATATTCGGGCCGACGATGACGTCGACGTGATCCTCGTGGATGAGCTTGTTGATGTTGCGCACGGCGGCACCGGGATCGGAGCCGTCGTCGAGGACGATGTACTGCGCCGGCTGACCGGCGATCGTCTTGGGCCACATCAGCATCGCATTCTTGCTCGTGATGCCGATGACGGCGGCGGGGCCCGTCGAGGACAAATCGATGCCGACTTTCACGTCGGCCCGCGCCGGGGCGGTTTGCGCCGCGCAAACGAGGGCGAACGTCGAGAGCGCGAGCGCTCGGCGCAAGGAAGCGGACAACGTCATGTAAGGGTCTCCTGTGGTTTGTTGCTTAATCGTCGCTTAACTTGAAGTAGGGCAGGCCGCCGGGCCAGCGGTGCGTTCGCAGCCCGAGGCGGCCGACCGTTATCGGTTCACAGCTCGTAGTTCTCATGCTCGCCCTTGAGGGCCTGTTCGATCAGTTTGCGATTGAGCGTCGGCGACAGCAGCTCGACAAGCGTATAGACATAGCTGCGCAGATAGGCGCCTTGCTTGAGCGCGACACGCGTCAAGTTGCTGCCGAACAGATGCCCGACGGGCATCGCGCGCAAATGGCGGTCGCGCTCGGCGTTGAACGCAATGTCGGCCATGATGCCTACGCCCAAGCCCAGTTCGACATACGTCTTGATGACATCGGCGTCGATCGCCTCGAGCACGATGTCGGGCGCGAGCCCCCGCAGCGAAAACGCCTGATTGATCTTCGTGCGGCCGGCGAACGCGTTGTCGTACGTAATCAGCGGATATTGCGCGAGATCTTCGAGCGACAACTGCTTGCGCTGCAGCAGCGGGTGATCGGCCGGCATGATCGCCACGTGATGCCACTGGAAGCACGGCAGCGAAACGAGCTCTTTGTATGAAGAAATCGCCTCGGTCGCGATGGCGACATCGGCGTGATCGTGCATGACCATCTCCGCCACCTGGGTGGGGCTGCCTTGCAGGATCGACAGATGCACCTTCGGAAAGCGCTTCTTGAACTCGGCGATCGCGCCGGGCAGCGAGTAGCGCGCTTGCGTGTGGGTTGCGGCGATCACCAGGTTGCCCTGATCCTGCGCCGCGAAGTCTTTCCCGACGCGTTTGAGGCTCTCCACTTCCTGCAAGATCCGCTCGACCGAGGCGAGGATGATCCGCCCCGGTTCCGTCAGCGAGCGCACGCGCTTGCCGTGCCGCGTGAAGATTTCCACGCCCAGTTCGTCCTCGAGCTCGATGATCGCCTTGGAGACGCCCGGCTGCGACGTATACAGCGCCTTGGCCGCCTCGGTGAGGTTGAAGTTCTGCCTGACCGCCTCGCGCACGAACCTAAATTGGTGCAGGTTCATTTATAACCCTGTGGGTATAAGAAAAGAATTTTTAAGTCGTTTGAAATATAAGGGCAGTTTATTACGATCGATCCACGTTTTTCAATATGTATAGCTGTTTTCGTCATTAGCAAATGACCGGTCGGTCTGAACGACGCCGCGCCATGTGCATCGATAGCAATTCGGGCGTCGCGGGTCAGGCCGCGGCGCGACAAAAACTGAGGTCCCCGAATGTATCAATACGACCAGTACGACCAGACCATCGTCGACGAGCGCGTCGCCCAGTACCGCGACCAAGTTCGCCGCCGGCTGTCGGGCGAATTGAGCGAGGACGAGTTTCGCCCGCTGCGGCTGCAAAACGGCCTGTACATGCAGCGTCACGCCTACATGCACCGTATCGCGATTCCGTACGGCAACCTGCGCACCGATCAACTGCGCATGCTGGCGCACATCGCGCGCAAGTACGACCGCGGCTACGGCCACTTCTCGACGCGCACGAACATCCAGTACAACTGGATCCAGCTCGAGGACACGCCCGATCTGCTGGCCGACCTCGCGAGCGTGCAGATGCACGGCATTCAAACCTCGGGCAACGACATCCGCAACATCACGGCCGACCAGTTCGCCGGCGTGGCCCCCGACGAGATCGTCGATCCGCGTCCTTGGGCTGAGATCCTGCGCCAATGGTCGACGTTCCACCCCGAATTCAGCTGGCTGCCGCGCAAGTTCAAGATTGCCGTTTGCGCGTCGAAGGAAGACCGCATCGCCGTTCAGATTCACGATCTGGGCGTCTATCTGTCGAAGAACGAAGCGGGCGAGGTGGTGTGCGCGATTCTCGCGGGCGGCGGCCTCGGCCGTACGCCGATCCTCGGCTCGATCATTCGCGAAAACTTGCCGTGGCAGCATCTGCTGACCTACTGCGAGGCCGTCCTGCGCGTCTACAACCGTTTCGGCCGCCGCGATAACTTGTTCAAGGCGCGGATCAAGATTCTCGTGAAGGCGCTCGGCCCCGAAAAGTTCGCGCAGCAAGTCGAAGAGGAATGGCAGCACCTGAAGGACGGCCCTTCGACGCTGACGCAAGCCGAGCTCGATCGCGTCTCGCGCCACTTCGCGCCGCACACGTACGAAAAGCTGTCCGATACCGATGCCTCGTTCGAAAAGCATCTGCTCGAAAACCGCGCGTTCGCGCGTTGGATCGAGCGCAACATGCGACCGCACCGGGTGCCCGGCTATGCGGCGGTGACGCTTTCGCTGAAGCCGGCCAAGGGTGCGCCCGGCGATGCAACGGCCGAGCAGATGGAAGCCGTGGCCGATTGGGCCGACCAATACTCGTTCGGCGAAGTGCGCGTGTCGCACGAGCAGAACCTGATTCTTGCCGACGTGCGCAAGCGCGACCTATTCGCTGTTTGGGAAGAGGCGAAGAAGCAAGGTTTCGCGACGCCGAATCTGGGTTTGCTGACCGACATCATCGCGTGCCCCGGCGGCGATTTCTGCTCGCTCGCCAACGCGAAGTCGCTGCCGATCGCACAGGCGATCCAGGACCGCTTCGACGACCTCGATTACGTGTACGACCTCGGCGATCTCTCGTTGAACATTTCGGGCTGCATCAATTCGTGTGGCCATCACCACGTGGGCAACATCGGCATCCTCGGCGTCGATAAGGACGGCTCCGAGTGGTACCAGTTGACGCTTGGCGGCGAGCAGGGCACGGGCGCGACCGGTGCTCACCTGGGCCGCGTGATCGGGCCGTCGTTCGCGGCGGAAGAGATGCCCGATGTCGTGTCCACGGTGATCAACACGTTCATCGAGAATCGCGCGAACGGCGAACGCTTCATCGACACCTACAACCGGATCGGCATGGCGCCGTTCAAGGAACGCGTCTACGCGTCGCGCCAGCCGGCGCACGCGTAACCCAGGGCGAATGAGGGATATTGGCAGATGACTTCGATTATCAAAAATCGCTCGGTGGTGAAAGACGACTGGACCGTCGTGCGGGCGTCCGAAGATGGGACGTTGCCCTCGGTGGACGCGTTGCCCGCTGGCCGCGTACTCGTGCCGTTTGCGTTGTGGAAGACCTCGCGCGACGCGCTGATCTGCGCGCGCGCCGCCGGCGATCTCGGCGTGTGGCTTGCGCCCGACGATGAGCCGGGTGAGCTTGCCGGCGATTTCGACAAGATCGCGTTGATCGGCGTAGATTTCCCCGTGTTTCGCGACGGCCGCGGCTACAGCACCGCACGGCTGTTGCGCGAGCGCTACGGCTGGCACGGCGAATTGCGTGCGATCGGCGATGTGCTGCGCGATCAGTTGAACTTCATGTACCGCTGCGGCTTCGACGCCTACGCCGTTCGGGCCGACAAGGATATCCACGATGCGCTGCGCGCGTTCGAGGAATTCTCGGTCAAGTATCAAGGCTCGTTCGAGACCCCGCAGCCGCTCTTTCGCCGCCGTGCGGCGTTGGAATCGGAGCCATCCGCATGAGCCAAGACCGGACCCCGTCCGCCGCGCCCTTCGATGAGGCGCTCGCGGCGAAGATCGATCGGCTGCATGCTTTCGTCGACGATATCGCGAAGCGCCATGCGCGCATCAAGCTCGCGAGCAGCTTGGCTGCCGAGGACATGGTGCTGACGCATGCGATTTTGTCGCGCGGCGCATCGATCGGCATCTTCTCGCTCAACACGGGCCGCTTGCACGCGGAGACGGTTGGCATGATCGATCGCGTTCGGGAACGTTACGGCTATGAGATCGAGCAGTTCCATCCACAAGCGGCGGCGGTGGACGAATACGCCAAGACGCATGGCCTGAACGCGTTCTATGAAAGCGTCGAGCTGCGCAAGCGCTGCTGCGAGATCCGCAAGGTCGAGCCGTTGAACCGCGCGCTCGCGGGTGTGGACGCCTGGGTGACGGGCCAGCGCCGCGAGCAGTCGGTCACGCGCGCCGAGCTGCACGAAGAGGAACATGACGCGGCCCGCAACATCGCGAAATACAACCCGCTTGCGGATTGGACCGAGGGCGAGGTGTGGGCTTACCTCGCGAAGTTCGAGGTGCCCGTCAACCCGCTGCACGCGCGCGGCTATCCGAGCATCGGCTGCGAGCCTTGTACGCGCGCGGTTCGTCCCGGCGAGGACAGCCGGGCGGGACGCTGGTGGTGGGAGTCGCGCGATTCGAAGGAATGCGGGCTGCACGTCACCACGTCGACCGTTCAATTCGCCCCGGCCGCGACGGATATGCCGGCGTCGGCATGAGCCCCCGTTCGGTAGTAGCACAATAAGCAACGTAAGCAGCATCCGAGTGTCGTGACCGCCCGCCATGCGCGGCCCACGGACAAACGATAGGAAACGTCAAACATGAGCACGATTCTCGAACCTTCCGCAGCGACCCCGCTCACCGTGAGCGCGACCCGCATGGACCACCTCGACTGGCTCGAGGCGGAATCGATCCACATCCTGCGCGAGCTCGTGGCCGAGTGCAGCAAGCCGGCACTGCTGTTCTCCGGCGGCAAGGATTCGGTGGTCGTGCTGCATCTCGCGCTGAAGGCGTTCGGCCTCGGCGCCAAGCGCAAGACGTCGCTGCCGTTCCCGCTCGTGCACATCGACACGGGCCACAACTATCCCGAAGTGATCGACTTCCGCGATCGCCGTGCCGAGGAGATCGGTGCGCAGCTCGTCGTGGGGCACGTCGAGGATTCGATCAAGCGCGGCACGGTGCGCCTGCGTCGCGAGACCGATTCGCGCAACGCCGCGCAAGCGGTGACGCTGCTCGAGACGATCGAGGAACACGGCTTCACGGCGATGATCGGCGGGGCACGCCGCGACGAAGAGAAGGCCCGCGCGAAAGAGCGCATCTTCTCGTTCCGCGACGAATTCGGCCAATGGGATCCGAAGGCGCAGCGCCCTGAATTGTGGAGCTTGTACAACGCTCGCCTGCACAAGGGCGAGCATCTGCGCGTCTTCCCGATTTCGAACTGGACGGAGCTGGACATTTGGCAATACATCGGCCGCGAAGGCCTCGAACTGCCGTCGATCTACTACGCGCATGAACGCGAGATCGTGCGCAGGAACGGCTTGCTCGTTCCGGTGACACCGCTCACGCCGATGCGTGAGGGCGACACGAGCGAGAAGGCGCAGGTGCGCTTCCGCACCGTGGGCGACATCAGCTGCACGTGCCCGGTGGAAAGCGACGCCGACAGCGTGGAAAAGATCATCGCCGAAACGGCCGTGACCGATATTACCGAGCGCGGCGCGACGCGCATGGACGATCAAGCCTCCGAAGCTGCGATGGAGCAGCGCAAGAAGCAAGGCTATTTCTGAAGCTAAGCACACCGAACCCATCCAGAACGGAATCGAGAACATGAGTACTCCTCATCAACCGGCAGACCTCGGCGTGCTGCGTTTCATCACGGCGGGCAGTGTCGACGACGGCAAAAGCACGCTGATCGGCCGCCTGCTTTACGAC
>JBQCDS010000663.1:0-9230 GCA_051961035.1 Trinickia sp.
CGCAGCTTCAGGCCGTTCGGGTGCTCGGGCAGCGCTTGCCGATAAAACGCGATCTGCTCTTTCGGCGAGAAGCCGATCTCATGCGTGCCGCCGAGCACGAGCCGACGCGATCGGCTCACGGCGTCGAGGCGAGCGGCGATCGTCGACGGATCGACGGTGTCGGGTGCTTCGCCCATCAAGCCCAGCATGACGCCGCGGTCGGTGCCGTGCCCTTTGCCCGTCGCCCCGAGCGAGCCATAAAGCTCGACCTTGACCGAAGCCGTCTGCGCGAGCAAGCCGTCGCGTTCCAGCCCCTGCACGAAGAGCAGGGCCGCGCGCATGGGCCCGACCGTATGCGAGCTCGAAGGGCCGATGCCGATTTTGAAGAGATCGAAGACGCTGACTGCCATTGCCGCTCCAGAGGTTTATTCCAGGCGGGTGTCCCGCCTCGGGTTGATTGAATGCTCGCGCCCGTGCGCTTGGATCGCGAAGATCCGTTATCGCGCCGGCAACGGCAAACAGACTGACAGCCACGCAGGGGGCGCGGACGCTAGCCGCTGCGCAACGCCCGCGTAGCGGCCCGACAGCCGCGCGGCAAGGTGAAACAATTCGGCCGAGCTTTTCGGGTCCCACTGCCCCGAGTAGCCCGGCACGCCGGCCTCGCGCCGCTTCGCATCGAACGCGACGCTCGAATGGACGAATTCTTCGTGCGTCTTTTGGCCGAGCGCATAGGGCACGAGCCAATCGAGCGCAAGACCGAGCGTTGCCCCATTGGGGGCGCGCTGTGCGAGCCAATTGCGATTGTGGCGCCGGGCCGCGAGCGCCGCGACGACGAGCGGCTGCAAATCGGACGTCACGTAATGCAGCGCATCGCGCTCGCCGAAGTCGACCGTTGCACCGTTAGGCGCGACGTTGGTGCCGATCTGCTCGACGAACAGCCGCTGCGCCGCATTGACGAGCTTGCGATCGTCGAGCGTGAAGGCCGCCATCGCGACGAGCTTGACCCGATGGCTCTCCCAGTTGTTGCGGTAGGTGCCTGTCAGCGGCCGCGGCTGCGCATCCACGCGCGCGACATAGCCGTTGGCGAGCTTCGTGATGAACGCGACCACCGCGTTGCGCGTTTTCACGGGCAACGCGCTCGCGGTCAAGTCGTACGCCAAGATCATCGAATCGAAGTGCGTCTCGTCGATCGGATTGAAGCTGGGTTGATACGTGACAGCCCAAGCGAGCAGGAACCGATCCACGAGCCGCAAATAGCGCTCGTCGCCGGTCGCACGCCAGGCGAGCGCGGCATCGCGCATCAGCTCGAGATCTTGCTGCGCGTCGACGCTTTGATCGTAAATGCCTTGGTGCGGCAGCGTGCCTTCGGTATGCAAGCGGGCGAGCGGCTTGGGCTGAGCGTTCAGCCGCGCCGCGACGCCCTTGACGAGCGCTTGCACCTGCGGCTCGGCGCTCGTGCGTTCGCTCGTCTGCATGGCCGGCGCCGCGCAAAAATTCATCGCCGCGCTCGCCTCGCTCGTTGGGGCGAACACACCCGCGCAGGCGAGCAGCCACGCCGCCAGCGAGGCGCCGCGCCCCGCCCGCTCACCCGGCCGCTCACCCCCACGCGCGCTCGGTGCATGCTGCTGCACGCTTGGCCGGTACCCCATGAGCCTCGCCATCTCTCGCCCCATCGATCGCTCCCTCGTTAGCTTCATCGCGGATCGGGCCGCCCCCCCACTTTACGGCGTTCGCCGCCCCGAGGGGGTGCGGCGCGGCCCGTCGGAAGCCTGAGATGGTAGCCCGTATCGCGACGAATGACGCGAGCGCGCGCCGTTTCGTCCGCGGACTGCGCCGTCAGGCGTAATCGGCGATCGGGACGCAGGAGCAGAACAAATTGCGATCGCCGTACGCGTTGTCGGCCCGCCCCACGGGCGGCCAGTACTTGCGCGCGACGAGCGACGGCAACGGGTAGGCGGCGCTCTCGCGCGAGTACGCATGCGACCATTCGTTCGCCGCCACGGCCGCCGCCGTATGCGGCGCGTGCTTGAGCGGGTTGTCCTCGCGGTCGGCGCGCCCTTCTTCGACAGCGCGGATCTCCTCGCGGATCGCGATCATCGCCTCGATGAAGCGATCGAGTTCCTCTTTCGATTCGGATTCGGTCGGCTCGACCATCAACGTGCCGGGCACCGGGAAGCTCATCGTCGGCGCGTGGAAGCCGTAATCGGCCAGGCGCTTGGCGACGTCGTCGACGGTGATGCCGCTCGTATCCGTGCTGGGACGCAGATCGAGAATGCACTCGTGCGCGACGAGCCCGCCGGGCCCCGCGTAGAGCACCGGATAGTGGGGGGCGAGACGCTTGGCGACGTAGTTGGCGTTAAGAATCGCCACTTCGGTCGCCGCCGTCAGATTCTTCGCGCCCATCATCGCGATGTACATCCACGAGATCGGCAGGATCGACGCCGAGCCATACGGCGCGGCCGACACGGCGCCAATCCCGCTATCGGCACGACGATAACCGGAGGACGTTTGATTCGGCAGGAACTGCGCCAAATGCGGGCCGACCGCGACCGGGCCGACGCCGGGGCCGCCGCCGCCGTGCGGAATGCAGAACGTCTTGTGCAGATTCAGGTGCGAGACGTCGCCGCCGAACTGCCCCGGCGCCGTGAGCCCGACCATCGCGTTCATGTTCGCGCCGTCGACATACACCTGGCCGCCGTGCGCATGCACGATTTCGCAGATCTGCCGCACGTTTTGCTCGAACACGCCGTGCGTCGACGGGTAGGTGATCATGATCGCCGCGAGCTTCGCCGCGTGCTCCGCCGCCTTCGCCTTCAAATCTTCGATGTCGACGTTGCCTTGTTCATCGCAGCCGACCACCACCACTTTCATGCCCGCCATGTGCGCCGACGCCGGATTCGTGCCGTGCGCCGAGGCCGGGATCAGGCACACGTCGCGATGGCCTTCACCGCGCGACGCGTGATACGCGTGAATGATGAGCAGGCCCGCGTATTCGCCTTGCGAACCGGCGTTCGGCTGCAGCGACACCGCCGCATAACCGGTGGCCGCCACCAGCATCTGCTCGAGCTGATCGATCATCTCGCGATAGCCGACCGTCTGTTCGGCCGGTGCGAACGGGTGAATCTGCGCGAACTCGGGCCAGGTGACGGGCAGCATTTCCGAGGTGGCGTTCAGCTTCATCGTGCACGAGCCGAGCGGAATCATCGAGCGATCGAGCGCCAAATCCTTATCGGCCAGGCCGCGCAGATAGCGCAGCATTTCCGTTTCCGAGTGATGGCGATTGAACACGTGGTGCGTGAGGTAAGCGCTCTTGCGCGCGAGCGCGGCGGGCAGTGCTAGCGAGTCGCCGCCTTGGCCTTGCTCCTCGGCGCGCTGAAGCGCCGTATCGAGCGCGTCGACATGCGGCACGTCGATCGCACCGGCCGCGCTCGCGAACAGGGACAGCAGATCGGCGAGATCGGCGCGCGTCGTCGTTTCGTCGATGGAAATGCCGACGCGCGTGTCGCTCACGCGGCGCAAATTGATACGCAGGCGTTTGGCGGCATCGTGGACGGCGGCCGTGCGCGAGCCGGTTTCGATCGTCAGCGTATCGAAGAACGTCTCGTTCACGAGCGTGTAGCCGAGCTGTTTCAAGCCGCAGGCGAGCAGCGCGGCGATGCGATGCACGCGCTGAGCGATGGTCTTCAACCCGTGCGGCCCGTGGTACACGGCGTACATGCTCGCCATGATCGCCAGCAGCGCCTGCGCGGTGCAGACGTTGGACGTGGCCTTTTCGCGGCGAATGTGCTGCTCGCGCGTTTGCAGTGCTAAACGCAGCGCGCTCTTGCCTTGCGCATCGACGGTCACGCCGACGAGCCGGCCCGGCATCTGGCGCTTGAATTCATCGCGCACCGCCATGTACGCGGCGTGCGGGCCGCCGAAGCCGACCGGCACACCGAAGCGCTGGGACGTGCCGACAGCGACGTCGGCGCCCCACTCGCCCGGCGGCGTGAGCAGCGTCAAGGCGAGCAAATCGGCCGCGACCACCACGTGGCCGCCCGCCGCGTGCACGGCCTCGGCCAGCGCGCGATAGTCGCGCACGTCGCCGCCCGCGCCGGGGTATTGCAGCAGCACGCCGAACGCATTGGCGCTCGCCGCCGCGTCGGCAGGGCCCACCTGCACGTCGATGCCGATGGGTTCGGCGCGCGTGCGCACGACTTCGATCGTCTGCGGCAGCACGTCGTCGGCCACGTAGAAAATCGTCGACTTCGACTTGCCGGCGCGTTGCAGCAGCGTCATGGCTTCGGCGGCGGCCGTGGCTTCGTCGAGCAGCGACGCGTTCGCGATTTCGAGCCCGGTCAAATCGCCGATCATCTGCTGGAAGTTCAGCAGCGCCTCGAGCCGGCCTTGCGAGATTTCAGGCTGATACGGCGTGTAGGCGGTGTACCACGCCGGGTTCTCGAGCACGTTGCGCAAAATGACGGCCGGCGTGTGCGTGTTGTAGTACCCCTGCCCGATATAGGAGCGGAACACCTCGTTCTTGCCCGCGAGTTCGCGCAGGCGCTCGAGCGCCTCCGCTTCGCTGCGCGGCTCGGCGAAGGCGCCGAGCGGCAGCGGATCGGTGCGGCGGATCGCGCTCGGAATCACCGCATCGATCAGCGCGGCGCGCGACTCGAACCCCAGCACCTCGAGCATCTTGTGCTGGTCGGCCCAGTCGGGGCCGATGTGCCGCTCGGCGAAGGCATCATGCACTTCGAGCGCGGCGAGCGAGAGAGGGGAGCGGTTCATCAGACGATCCGGGTGTTCGAGCTTCATAGTAGGGCGGTTTGTTTGCGCGGCGGGGATGCACGCCATCGTGCGAGACGCGCCGCGCGGCAAAAAACGAAGAGGAAAATCAGCCGACGAGCTTTTCGTAGGCGGCGGCATCGAGCAGCTTGTCGACCGAGGCGGTATCCGCGAGCTTCACTTTGAACAGCCAGCTCGCATAGGCGTCCGCGTTGACGGCATCGGGCGTATCGACGATCGCCTCGTTGATCGCAACGATCTCGCCTGACACGGGCGAATAGATGTCGGAAGCGGCTTTCACCGATTCCACGACGCCGATCGAATCGCCGGCCGCGATCGTCTTACCCACCGTGGGCAACTCGAGGAAGACGATATCGCCGAGCGTCTCTTGCGCGTGGTCCGTGATGCCCACCGACACCGTGCCGTCGGCTTCGGTTCTGACCCACTCATGTTCTTCGGTGTATTTCAGATCGGCCGGGACGTTGCTCATTTGTTGCTCCTGGTGAAAGAGGAAATGCGTTGAATTGAAAGCGTCGAGTTCGACATGCCGTGCGGGAAGCGAGAGCGGGAAGCGAGAAGGCCGCCCTTAGCCGACGAGCACCTTGCCGGCGCGCACGAACGGCAGTTTTACCACGCTTGCGGGCAGGGCCTTGTCGCGAATACGCACGTGCACGATGTCGCCCGGGCGCACGCCTTTCGGCACGCGAGCGAACGCAATCGATTCTTGCATCGTCGGCGAGAACGTGCCGCTTGTAATTTCGCCTTCGCCGTGCGGCGTGACCACGGTTTGATGCGCGCGCAGCACGCCGCCGGCCTTGCCGTTTTCCTTTTGCAGGATCAGGCCGACGAATTCCTGGCGCGCGCCGTCGCGCTCGAGCGCGGCGCGGCCGACGAAGTCGCGCCCGGCGGTCAGATCGACGGTCCATGCCAGCCCGGCGTCGAGCGGCGATACGTTTTCGTCCATGTCCTGGCCATACAGATTCATGCCGGCTTCCAGGCGCAGCGTGTCGCGCGCGCCGAGGCCGCACGGGCGCACGCCCGCCGCCGCCAGCGCCTGCCACAGCGCGACGACGTTCGACGCCGGCACGATGATTTCGAAGCCGTCCTCGCCCGTGTAGCCGGTGCGCGCGATCGTCAGCTCGCCGTAGGACGCCACATCGACGCGTGCCGCGTTGAAGGGTTTGAGCCCTTCGGTCGCCTCGCGCGCCTGCGGCAGCACGTGCCAAACCTTAGAACGCGCGTTCGGCCCTTGCACGGCCACGATCGCCAGATCGCGTCGCGGCGTGATCGTCAGACCGAAGCCGCGCTCGGCGTTCAAGCGCTCGAACCAGGCGATGTCCTTCTCGGCCGTGCCGGCGTTGACGACGACACGAAAGAAATCATCGGAGAAAAAGTAGACGATCAGATCGTCGATCACGCCGCCGCGCTCGTTCAGCATGCACGAATACAGAGCACGGCCCGGCGTTTGCAGTTTGCCGACGTTGTTGGCGATGGCGTATTCGAAAAACGCGCGGGCCTTGGCGCCGGCAAAATCGACGGCGCGCATGTGAGAGACGTCGAACATGCCGGCATCGCTGCGAACGGCTTGGTGTTCGTCGATCTGAGAGCCGTAGTTCACAGGCATGTCCCAGCCGCCGAAATCGACCATGCGCGCATTGAGGGCACGGTGAGCGGCGTTCAGGGGAGTCAGGTTCAGTTCAGTCATGGGAGCCTCGGCGCGCAAAGGTTTCGCGAAAACAAAAAAGGGTCATGCCGGCCGACACACGAGAGGCTAGATTGCCTGCTGCGAATGCGATGCATGACCCCTCTGTCCTCGGTACCTGAGAGATTGCGATCGACGGAAATACATACCGGTTCCGTGTCGATCCGCGCGCCCCTTCGGTGGGCGGCTTGCTCGCGCGCACATCCGGGGTTACCGGGCGCGCCGCTGCGAACTGCCACCACTCTCCAGAGTACGAAAAGCCTGGTTGTGCGGCTTTTCGACGCGGTCGGTCCTTTTGCCTGAGAGTTTCTGGGTGTGCCCCTTCGGCGGCGCTGCCGACAGGGCTCACGCCCTGCTTGCCAGCACGCTCTCCCGACGCGTGCGCGAAATTTACGCGAGCGTAAGGAGGATGTCAAATGAAGCGCGGTGAATGCGAGCGATGCGATGCGCCCGGCACGCATGGCCAAGACGCGGTAACTTAGCGGCTATGGAGGAGGAAAAGCTTATGTCGCCCCTGTCGAATCGCTTCTACCCCACTGATCACGACATCCGCCTGCTCGCCGCCGGCCGCGTTACCTTCGCCTCGCCCAGCGCGCTCGAGCGCGCCCTGCCCCCGCTGGTCGAGCGCGCCCGCGCGGTGCCGACCGGCACGCTTGCCGATGTGTTTCGCGATGTGGATACCGACGCACTGCTGTTCGTCGCGGCCTGGCGCGTCAACCGCTTCGAAGCGGCCGAGCGCACCGTCGTCGACGCCATCGCCCACGCCATCGAGCCCGTGAGTGCGCAGGCCACGCCCGTATGGGTCGACGTGGCCGTGCCCGCCGGTGCTTGGACGTCGGGACGCAGCGGGCCCGGCGAGTGCCTTGTGCTCGTGCGCCAGCTGCTGGAAAGGCCGAACGCGATCATCCAGACGAGTTGGATCGACAGGGTTCTGCTGGCGCTCAATGGCGATGCGGAACCGCCCGACGGCTTGATTTCGGCGAATTTCTTCGCGACGCACGATGAAGCGGCCGTACTGAACTTCGCACGGTGGACGAGCGCCGACGCGCATCGCGAAGCGCTCGCACGCGGCCACTACGGGCAGCACGGCAGCGTCGGCAAGTCGCCGCTTTGGCAGGCCACGCGCGCGCATCCCGGCATCCGCCAAGAGCACGAAGTGTGTCGTTACGAGTTGGCCTCGTAGCGGTGGCTCGCAAGGAAGGCGCGCTCGATGGGGCGCGCCGAGCGGCTTAGTGGCTGGCTGAGTGGCTGAGTGGCGAGCAACCTAACTCACCACATCCACGCGATACTTCGTCACTTGCCGATAGGGTTTATCGGCGCGCGAGATCACGTCCTCGCGATCGGCCATGTTGATTTGATTCGGAAAGCCGCCCGCCTCCAGACATAGCCCCGCGTGGCTGGCATACGTCGTTCCATGGCGCCCGCGCACGCCGTCGAGGTAGTTGCCGGTGTACAGTTGCAGGCCGCGCTGATCGGTCGATACCGTCATACGACGCCCGCTCGCCGGATCGTAGACGCGCGCCACTTCGCGCACGCGCCGCTCCGCGCCTTGCCCAGCCGCATTGGCCTCGCGCAGGATGTAACAGTGATCGAACCCACGCGCGAGCGAAAGCTGCTCGTGCGGCCAATCGAGCCGCGCGCCGATCGGCGCGGGCTCGCGAAAGTCGAACGCGTTGCCGGCAACGGACGCTTGCCGGGTCGGGATCAACGTCGGATCGACTTCGAAGAACGCATCCGCATCGATCGAGAGCACATGCCCTTTGATGTCGGCACCGGGCTGCGTCGCCAGATTGAAATAGCCGTGGCTCGTCAGATTGAGCGGCGTCGGCGCGTCGGTGCCTGCGCGGTAGTCGATCGTCAGCGTACCGTCGTCGTCGAGCGTATAGCGCACCTCGACACCCACGTTACCCGGGAAACCCGAGCTGCCGTCCTTGGAATCGAGCGTCAGCACGAGTGCGCCGTCGTCCTCGCGCGCCTGCCAGATCGCTCGATGAAAACCCGCTTTGCCGCCGTGCAGCGAATTCTCGCCCTCGTTGCGATCGACCTGATACGCAACGCCATCGAGCGTGAAGCGGCCGAGCGCGATGCGGTTCGCCCAGCGGCCGACGAGCGCGCCCATGTACGTTTTTGCTTCCCAATAGTCGGCGGGCGTGTCGTGTCCGAGCAGGATGTCGCCCAGGCGCCCCGCGCGATCGGGCGCGTGCCACGAAACGAGCGTCGCACCCAGTTCGCTCACGGTCACGCGCATGCCATGCGCGTTGCGCAGCGTGTAGTGATGAACGGTTTGTCCGCCGGGCAGCCTACCCCAAGGCTCATGCGATAACTTAGCAGTGCTGATCATGTCGTCGTGAAAAAGTCGAAATAAAAATGCCGAGAAGAAGCCGTTGTATTCGTTGATTGCCGTCGCCCGCTTCGTTCAAACCGCCTCGCGCGCACTCTCGCGCGCCTGGTATTCGCGCGGCGTGCAACCGAGTTCGCGGCGAAACACCGCATGCAAGTACTGAACCGATTTGAAGCCGCAGCGCACGGCCACATCGGCACTCGATACGTCGCGCTTGACGAGCAGCGCCTTCGCCGCGTCGAGTTTTCGCCGAAGTATTTCTTGATGGACGGTACAAGCGAGTTCGCGCCGAAAATGCTCCTCGAGCGACGAGCGCGAAACGCCGACATAGTCGGCCACTTGCTCCGTTCGAATCCCTTGGCAGGCGTACTGGCGGATGAAATGTCGCGCTCGAGCGACATAGGGGCTCGCCAGCGGCTGGTGCTTCGTTGAATCGAGCACGTT
>JBQCDS010000664.1:0-4816 GCA_051961035.1 Trinickia sp.
CGATGTGCGCCATGGCGGGCCGCATTACCGTGGCGGAGGTGGAGGAAATCGTCGAAGTGGGCGAGCTCGATCCCGATGCGATCCACACGCCGGGCATCTTCGTGCAGCGCATCGTGCTCAATGCGCATCCCGAGAAACGCATCGAACAACGCGTCGTGCGCGCGAAAGGAGACTGAACATGGCTTGGACTCGTGACGAGATGGCCGCGCGCGCGGCAAAGGAACTGCAAGACGGCTTCTACGTGAACCTCGGCATCGGGCTTCCCACGCTCGTGGCGAACTACGTGCCGCCCGGCATCGACGTGTGGCTGCAATCGGAGAACGGGCTGCTCGGCATCGGCCCCTCCCCGACAGAAGAAGAACTCGATGCCGACCTGATCAACGCGGGCAAGCAGACGATCACGACCTTGCCGGGCTCGTCGATTTTTTCGTCGGCCGATTCGTTCGCGATGATCCGCGGTGGTCACATCAACCTTGCGATCCTCGGCGCGATGCAGATCAGCAAGAGCGGCGATCTGGCGAACTGGATGATCCCGGGCAAGATGATCAAGGGCATGGGCGGCGCGATGGATCTGGTGGCGGGCGTCAAGCGCGTCGTTGTGCTGATGGAGCATGTGGCCAAGGGCGATCAGCACAAGATCCTCGAAAGCTGCACGCTGCCGCTCACGGGCGTCGGTGTGGTCGACCGCATCATTACGGATCTGGGCGTCATCGATGTGACCGATGCGGGCCTCAAACTCGTCGAACTGGCACCGGGCGTGACGGTCGACGAAATCAAGGCCAAGACGGGCGCACCGCTCGATACGAGCGCCGTGCGGTAAAGGCGGCCGATAACCTATCATGGCGCGAACAGGCCGAGCCTTTCGCGTCGTAGCAAAGCACGGGTGAGGCGAGCGCTTCGCCCGTTTTTTTTTGCTAGGCCCGGCGAAGCGCTGGCTTCGAGTTCGAGCCGCAGGTGCGCATTTTCGTGAGGATGATCTTGATGAGCGAGCCGATGAAGGAGCCGACAGCGGCCGGCGCTGGTTTCGACGCCAGCGCGCAGCAACGCACGCCGCGCGAGCACGCAGTGCTGTGCGCCAACCCGCTGGGCCTGCACCGCATGGCCTATCGCGAGTGGGGCGACCCCGAGAACCCGCGTGTGCTTGTCTGCGTGCATGGGCTCACGCGCTCCGGGCGCGATTTCGATCGGGTGGCGGCCGCGCTCAGCGATGTCTATCGGGTCGTATGCCCCGATGTCGTTGGGCGGGGGCGCTCCGATCGGCTGCCCGATCCGAATCGCTATATCGTGCCGCAATACGTGGCGGACATGGTGACGCTCCTTGCGCGCTTGAACGTAGAGACGCTGGACTGGTTCGGCACGTCGATGGGCGGGCTTATCGGCATGGCGCTGGCCGGCTTGCCGGGATCGCCCGTGCGCAAGCTGCTCGTGAACGATATCGGCCCGCATATCGAGCCCGAGGCGATCGCGCGCATCGGCGGTTACGTCGGACAAAGCATGACCTTCGCGTCGCTTGACGAAGGCATCGAGCATGCGGCCGCGCTCGCCTCGACATTCGGGCCGTTGACGGCCCAAGAGTGGCGCGAAATCAATACGCCGCTGATCCGGCAGCGCAAGGACGGTGCATGGGAGTTTGCCTACGACCCGGCGATCGCGGCTCCGTTCACGTCGTCCACACCTGAAGCCGGCGCGGCGGCCGAGGCGGCGCTGTGGCAGTTGTTCGCGGCCATCGAGGGGCCGGTGCTCGTCGTGCGCGGGGAGCAATCCGATTTGCTCTCGCGCGAAACGGTGTCGCGGATGATCGAATGCGGGCGCTGTGTTCAATCGGTCGAGATTCCCGGCGTCGGTCATGCGCCGGCGTTTTTGGACCCGGCGCAGATCGCCGTCGCACGGCAATTCTTCGTCGCGTCATAATAGCGCTGTGCGGCGCCGGAGGATGCGGCGGCCGACCGTCCCATTCTCCTACCGAACAGGAAACTTGAAATGGCAGTCATTCGTCATCACGTCGGCAAGCGCTTGTCGGAAATCGCTATTCACAACGGCACGATCTACTTGGCCGGGCAGATCGCCGAAGAGACGTCGCAGGACATCGGCGGCCAGACGCGCGAAGTGCTCGGCCACATCGACCGCCTGCTCGCGGAAGCAGGCAGCGATAAGACGCAATTGCTGTCGGTGCAGATCTACCTGTCGGACATGATCCATTTCGGCGGCATGAACGCGGTATGGGACGAGTGGGCTCCCGCCGGTGAAACGCCCCCGCGCGCCACCGTCGAGGCCAAGCTGGCGAATCCCGACTGCCTGATCGAGATTGTCGTGGTCGCGGCTCAGCGCAGCTGATCGGCAACGCATCCAAGCAGTCGCGTTCCCGGCAAAGCTCAGCAAGATTCAGAAAGATTCAGCAAGTTTCAAGAGAGTCAAACGATGAACGCCGATACGGCCATCGGCGGCGCGCCATCGTTGCCGTCGTATGAAGATGCCCTCGCTTTCGTGCGCGAGCACGCGGCCGACGCGCGCCTGTCGTCGGGCGAACTGCTGGCCGAGCACGCGGCGGGCACGGCAGCGATCGTCGGCAAGCTCAACGTCGATCCACCCGCCGTGCTCGCGGCGGCCCTGTTTGCGCTGACGCCCCATCTCACCGATCCCGAACGAATCATCGCCGAGCACTTCGGCGAGGAGGTGGGGCAGCTCGTGTGCGACGTGCGCAAGCTGCTTCGGCTCGGCACCGTGAGCCTGAAGGCGGCGCAAAACGCGGTACCCGGCGCCGGACGCGATGCGCAGGCGGCACGGCGCGCGCAGATCGAAGCGCTGCGCAAGATGCTGCTCGCGTTCGCGCAGGACATCCGCGTCGTGCTGATTCGGCTTGCGTCGCGGTTGCAGACGCTTCGCTATTACGCGGCCGCTAAGGCGTCGCCCGGGCCCGACGTCGCGCGTGAGACGCTCGAGATCTACGCGCCGCTCGCGAACCGGCTCGGCATTTGGCAACTGAAGTGGGAACTCGAGGATCTCGCATTCCGGTTCCAGGATCCCGATACCTACAAGCGCATCGCCAAGCTGCTCGACGAGAAGCGCGTCGAGCGCGAGACGTACGTGGCGCAAGCGATCGTGCGGTTGCAACGGGAATTGGCCGCCGCGCATATTCAGGCCGAAGTCAGCGGACGGCCGAAACACATCTACAGTATCTGGCGCAAGATGCGAGGTAAATCGCTCGACTTCGCCGAGCTGTACGACGTGCGCGCGTTTCGCGTCATCGTCCCGGACATCAAGGATTGCTACGCGGTGCTCGGCATCGTGCATAACCTATGGCAGCCGGTGCCCAGGGAATTCGACGATTACATCTCGCGGCCCAAGCCGAACGGCTATAAGTCGCTCCATACCGTCGTGGTCGGCGACGACGGCCGGGCGTTCGAAGTACAGATCCGCACGCACGAGATGCACCGTTTCGCCGAGTACGGCGTGGCCGCGCACTGGCGATACAAGGAAGCCGGCGTGCGCGGTTACGGCGGCCAAGTCACCGCGAGCGAGAAGTACGACGAGAAGATCGCGTGGCTGCGGCAGTTGCTTGCATGGAAGGAAGATGTGGCTGTCGGAGAAGGCGAGAGCGCGCAGGCCAAGCCCTGGGAGCAACTTCGCAACGCCACGCTCGACGACGATCATCTCTATGTGCTGACGCCGCAGGCGCGCGTGATTGCGCTGCCGCAGGGCGCGACGCCGCTGGATTTCGCCTATCACTTGCACAGCGAACTCGGTCATCGCTGCCGTGGCGCTCGGGTGGACGGCGCAATGGTGCCGCTGAACACGCCGTTGCAAAACGGGCAGACGGTCGAGATCGTCGCGGTGAAGGAGGGCGGTCCGTCTCGCGATTGGCTCAACCCGCAGCTCGGCTACTTGCAGAGCAACCGCGCGAGGCAGAAGGTGCGCGCGTGGTTCAACGCGATCGAATTGCAAGAGACCATCGCCAGCGGCCGGGCGATGGTGGAAAAGACGTTGCAGCGCGAAGGCAAGACGTCGGTTAATCTCGATCAGCTCGCGGCGAAGCTCGGGTTCAAATCGCCCGACGATCTGTTCAACGTCGTAGGCAAGGAAGAGTACAGCCTGCGCAACATCGAGCAGGCGATTTCCGACACGGCGCCGGCGGAGCCTGCTCCCGATACGCCCGAGCAATTCGAAAAGCGCGGCAGTGGCGCAAGCGTCGCACGCGGCGCGTCCACAGGCGTGCTCGTCGTCGGCGTCGATGCGCTGCTGACGCAACTCGCGCGTTGCTGCCGGCCCGCGCCGCCCGACGACATCAGCGGCTTCGTCACGCGCGGCAAAGGCATGTCGATCCATCGCAGCGATTGCGCCATGTTTCAGCGGATGGCAACGCGCGCCCCGGAGCGCGTGCTGCAAGCGGCTTGGTCCGCGGACGTCATGGGCGGACGCGGCTCGTCGGTCTATCCCGTCGACATCACCATCGAGGCGCAGGACCGGCAGGGCCTGTTGCGCGACATCTCGGAAGTGTTCGCGCGCGAGAAGATGAATGTGGTCGGCGTGAAGACGATGAGCCGCCGCACCACGGCGTTCATGCAATTCACGGTTGAAGTGTCGAGCTCATCGCAGATCCAACGCGCGTGTACGTTGCTCGGCGAAGTGGGCGGCGTCGTGAGCGCGGCGCGCAAGGCGTAACTTTTTTCATGTGGAAGCATAAAAGGGCTTGCCAAGGCCAGATAGGCTCCATATAATCTCGTCTTCTTCAGGCTCGTAGCTCAGCTGGTTAGAGCACCACCTTGACATGGTGGGGGTCGTTGGTTCGAGTCCAATCGAGCCTACCAACGAAATCGAA
>JBQCDS010000665.1:0-5481 GCA_051961035.1 Trinickia sp.
TGCGCGGCTTGCACGTGGAGCGCGATTCTCCAACGGCGGCGCAAGGCGGAGCGCAGTGGTCGTCCGGCAAGGTCGGACGCACCGATGGCGTGTGGCGGCTACAAGCCGTTGAAAAGATTGCCGTTCCGCCAGAGAACAGTGTCTTTCGGCGATAAGTCTGCCCATTTCGCCGATTCCGCGGGCACGGCGAAAAATGTCTTACGGTTCATTACGAAACACCCTGGGCGAATCTCGATTGGGTATAGTCGGCCTTGGCTATCTCGAGGCCAACCCTCCTAGGCTCGTTCGGCTTGCGCCGACGGGCCGTCTTTTTTGCCGCTCCGCTCCGGCTGGCCCCCTGTTCGTTCGATGGTCCGATGCCCGAATCGTCTGCATTGACAGCGTTTGGTCGGCAGTCTGGCACCTAGTATCTTTTCTCCCAAAGTAGCTGCTCGTTCGGCCGGCAAGCGGCCAGTTTCCGTCAAACCGCGGCGAGGGCGATCAGCGTGCGATCGCATCGGCGCGTGGCCTGGCTTCTCGCCTCCAGCTACCGTCCGCGCGTGACGGCCATATGAAAAACGTTGTTGCGACGCAACTCTTACCTGGCCGAACGGGCGATGTTAGGCAACCGGTGCCGTGTGCCTATCACAAAATAAAAACGTTCAAAAACAATGATCTAGGGGTTTGCCCTACTATGATTGTTTCTTTTCGAGCAAAAATGTGTTGTGTCATCCACGTATACCCTACATAGGGTCAGCACGTAGACTCGCCCTTCATCGGACGGATCAATTCGTTCCGACTGAGTAGCCGCTTCGGAAGCGGCGTTCACGACCGATCCGTCTTTCGAAGTCTTGCAGTGAGCCAGTTTTATAAAAAGGGACTTCTCCAATGAAAAAAACCCTGGTTGTCGCAGCGGTTTCCGCCTCTTTCGCAGTCGCAGCACACGCTCAAAGCAGTGTCACGCTCTACGGCGTGATCGATGCGGGCATCACGTACACGAGCAACGCGGGTGCTCGTCACTCCAACTGGCAACAAACGTCGGGCGGCATCGACCAAAGCCGTTTCGGCCTGAAGGGTTCGGAAGACCTCGGTAACGGCCTGAAGGCGATCTTCACGTTGGAAAGCGGTTTCAACCTGAACAACGGCCGCTTGGCCAACAACGGCAGCCAGTTCAACCGTCAGTCGTTCGTCGGTCTGTCGAGCAACTACGGCACCGTCACGCTCGGCCGTCAATACGACGCCGAACAAGACTTCCTGGCTCCGCTGAGCGCAACGGGTAGCTGGGGCGGCACGTCGTTCGCTCACGTCGGCAACTTCGACAACCTGAGCACGAACACCGGCTTCGCGGTCAACAACTCGGTGAAGTTCACGAGCGCGAACTACGCAGGCTTCACGTTCGGTGCCACGTATGGCTTCTCGAACCAAGCCGGCGGCTTTGCCAACAACCGCGAATACAGCCTCGGCGCCGCCTATCAGTTCCAAGGTCTGCGCGTAGCGGCTGCTTACGCTCAGCAAAACAACCCGCTCGCCGGCAATGGCGGCGCGACCGACGGTTCGTACCTCGGTGCGGGCGCGAACGGTGTGGCCACGCTGTTGAACGGCGGCATCCCGGCGACGATCGGCAACTTCCGTCAACGTTCGTACGGCGCGGGTGCCAGCTACGCGTTCGGCCCGGCTCAAGTCGGCGCGGTGTGGACGCAAGCGCGTCTGGACAACGCTCAAGCCCAAGCGTCGGTTCGCGCAGACAACTACGAAGTCAACGCCAAGTACAACCTGACGCCGGCTCTGGGTCTGGGCCTCGCCTACACGTTCACGGACCAGCGCGGTTCGGTGTTGGGCGCGAACGTCGGCGCACGTTTCCACCAAATCGGCGCGCAAGCCGATTACTCGCTGTCGAAGCGCACGGACGTCTACGCTCAAGTGGTGTACCAGCACTCGAGCGCCGCAGGCGCCGCAGCGATCTACAACGGCACGTTCACGGGTGTCTCGTCGTCGGACAACCAAACGGCTGCGACGATCGGCCTGCGTCACCGCTTCTAAGCCGGCTGTATCGGTCTAGTCATATCCACGGTGCTGCGGCCGCAGCGCCTTGGATGGCGGATGAAACCCCATGTTTTTCGGAACGTGGGGTCTTTTATTTGCGGCGCGGATATCCGATGTGTCCGCCTGCCGTCGCGCGCTTGGTTGTACTTTCCCCCTACTCGCCGGCGGGCCACTTCCGCACTCCATCCGGGTTCTCCCTATACTTGGTCTCATTAAGCGTGCAGGCGACGAATCGCGTTGTGCACGTCCGATGCATCGGTCTCGCTCGAGGCCATCGACATCATCGAGGTAGGGTCATGAATGAAACAGCGACGCCGATCGACGACGGCGTTCTCCGCACCGATGTCGTCATCATCGGCGCAGGGCCGGTAGGACTATTCGCAGCGTTCGAAGCCGGCGTCATCGGCTTGTCTTGTCATATCGTCGATGCGCTCGAGCAAGTCGGCGGTCAATGCATCGAGTTGTATCCGGACAAACCCATTTTCGATATTCCGGCGGTACCGGTTTGCACTGCGCGCCAGTTGATCGACCGTCTCATGGAGCAATGCAAGCCGTTTGCGCCGCCGATTCATCTCGGCCAGCGCGTGATGGGCGTCGAGCGGCTCGAACAAACGCAGCGCTGGCGTGTCACGACCGACCACAGTCTTGTCTTCGACGCGGCCGCCGTGCTGCTCTCGGCCGGCAACGGTGCATTCGTGCCGCAACGCGTAGGCTTGCCCGAAGCGCAGGCACTCGAAGGCCGGCACGTTCACTATGCCGTGCGCAAGCGTGCGATGTTTTCGGACCAGCGTGTCGTTGTCGCGGGCGGGGGCGATTCGGCGCTTGACTGGGCGCTTGCGCTGCGCGGTCAAGCAAAGCGCGTCACGCTCGTGCATCGACGCAACGCGTTTCGCGCGGCCGACGCGACGGTGGAGGAAATGAAGCGAGCGGTTGCCGACGGGCAGATGGATCTCGTCATCGGCACGATTGCGACGCTGCACGCTGCCGGCGGGGCATTACAGTCGATCGACGTCAAGACCCTCGGCGGCGACGTGACAATCGACGCGGATCATCTGATCGCGTTGTATGGCCTAGTGGCGGATTTGGGACCGATCGCGGGGTGGGGGATCGACGTGCGCGCCGGCCGCGTGGCTGTCGATACTTCATACTACGAAACATCGGTGCCAGGCATTTTCGGCGTGGGCGACATTGCCACTTACCCGAACAAGCAGAAATTGATCTTGTCAGGTTTTCACGAGGCATCGTTGGCGTTGCGAAAGGCGTATAGCTACGCCTTCCCCGACAAGAAACGCGTGCACGTGCATTCGAGCTACGACACGGGCTTGTCCGAACGCATCCTCGGTACGCCGGCGGTCGATGAGGCCACCCACTCGTAATCTCGACAGTTGATTCGGGCGGCATGTCGTCGCAATACTGCGCGGGACGTAGCGAACGTTTTGCCAACCGCCGTGCGTCGATGCGTACGGCGCAAGTCATGGAGGTCGCCATGTACAAACGCATTCTGGTCCCGGTCGACGGCAGCGAGGGTGCGCGGCATGCACTCGACGAGGCGCTCAAGCTCGCACAGCTTTGCGGCGCTCAGCTGCAAGCCGTGTACGTGCTCGTGCACCCGACGCAGGTAGTCGATGTCGCAGCGGGCTTCGCCGAGCAGGCGCAGGTACGCGACACATCGAGCGAGACTGCGACGATAGTACTTGCCGAGGCGCGGGAGCGCATCGCGCCGTTCGGTGTGCTCGGCACCGTGCGCGCGATCGATGCGTACGGCGAGAGCTTGCCGGCCGTGCTCGCGCGGGCCATCGACGAATTCGATGCCGATCTCGTCGTCATGTATTCGCACGGACGCAGCGGCATTCGGCGTTTGTTTGCGGGCAGCGTGGCCGAATCGCTGCTGCACGACACCACCGTTCCGCTCCTGCTGCTTCGCAATGGAGAGAACGAGCCGGCATGAGCGGCGGGCGGGGCCGCAGCGCGTCTTTGGGGGGAACGCAGGACGAACGACGGCCGGCCGGTGGGGCCGGCCTGGGGCGATGATGGGTCCATTGCTTCGATTGCGTCGATTGCGTCGATTGCATTGAAGCGAAGAGGCATGCGCGTCGGCGCGATGGGCAAAGACAGCGGGGCTAGCTAAAATGGCTAGCTTTGCCCGGGCGATCATGAGTCGGTCGGGCACCTCATCGGCGCATCGTTCCCATCAGGAGAGGAGGTTTGTTTTGACGCGTCCCACCGAGCACGACGGCTTACATCGCGGGCTGAAGAATCGACACATACAATTGATCGCGCTAGGCGGCGCGATCGGTACCGGTCTCTTTCTCGGATCGGCCAGCGTCTTGAAAGCAGCCGGCCCTTCCATGATTCTCGGGTATGCGATCGGCGGGCTGATCGCGTTCATGATCATGCGCCAGCTGGGCGAGATGGTGGCGCAGGAACCCGTGGCCGGTTCGTTCAGTCACTTCGCGTACAAATACTGGGGCGATTTCGCGGGCTTCCTGTCCGGTTGGAATTACTGGGTGCTCTACGTACTCGTCAGCATGGCCGAGCTCACGGCCGTCGGAACCTACGTGCATTTCTGGTGGCCCGGCGTTCCCACCTGGGTCTCGGCGCTCGTTTGCTTCGCCGTGATCAACGCCGTCAACTTGACCAACGTCAAGGCCTATGGCGAAACCGAATTCTGGTTCGCGATCATCAAGGTCGTGGCGGTCATCGGCATGATCGTCTTCGGCGGCTATCTGCTCGAAACGGGCAAGGGCGGCCCGCAGGCGTCCATCTCCAATTTATGGCGCTACGGTGGATTCTTCCCGCATGGGTTTAACGGGTTATTCATGACGCTTGCCGTCATCATGTTCTCGTTCGGCGGGCTCGAGCTGATCGGGATCACCGCGGCGGAAGCCGACGATCCGCGCCGCACCATTCCGAAAGCGGTCAATCAAGTGCTGTATCGGATTCTGATTTTCTATATCGGCTCGCTCGTCGTGCTGCTCGCGCTGCATCCATGGAATGAAGTCGCGCAAGGCGGCAGCCCGTTCGTCCTGATTTTTTCGCAAATCGGCGCGGGGCTCACGGCCAATGTGCTCAACGTGGTGGTGCTGACGGCGGCGCTCTCCGTCTACAACAGCTCCGTCTATGCAAACAGCCGCATGCTCTACGGCCTGGCAGAGCAGGGCAATGCGCCGCGCGTGCTGCTCAAGGTCGATCGTCGCGGCGTGCCGTATGTCGCTATCGGCTTGTCCGCTGTCGCGACGTTCGCCTGTGTCATCGTTGATTATCTGATCCCGGCACGCGCGCTCGATATATTGATGTCGCTCGTCGTCGCGGCGCTCGTCATCAATTGGGCGCTCATCAGCCTCACGCATCTGAAAGCACGCAAGGCGATGGTCGCGGCGGGACAGCAGCTCGTTTTCAAATCGATCGCTTTTCCGGTGGCCAACTGGATCTGCCTCGCGTTCATGGCGATGATCCTCG
>JBQCDS010000666.1:0-13063 GCA_051961035.1 Trinickia sp.
GAGCGTCAGCGCGGTACGCCTGATCCACTCGCGCGAGCTGACGACTTCCAACGGTCCCTTTGCGCCCATGACTCGGTCTCCTGCGGTCTCCGAGTGGTTAATCCACCCTGGTTGTCGGCGCAGTATATAGCAGTCGCGCCAGACTACAATGACGCCACCCGAAACATGATGCCCCCATCAAGCCGACGTGACCGCCTCGAACAACTCCCGCACTCACAGCCTCGTACTAGCGGCAAGTCTCGCACTGATCGCATTCTCTTTACGCACACCCATCACGAGCGTCGGCCCGATCCTGCTCGAAGCCACTCGCGCTACGCATCTGTCACCTGCCGGAGCCAGTCTGCTGACTACGCTTCCATCGCTATGCTTTGGACTGTTTGGTCCGCTCGCGCCGATGCTCTCCCGCCGGATCGGCAGCGAACGCGCGTTGCTTGCGCTGCTGGTGCTGCTCGCCGCGGGAACGGCGGTGCGTGTCCTACCGTTTTGGCAGACGTTGTATCTCGGGCAGGTGGCGGCCTGTTTTTCGATCGGCTTGATGAATGTGCTGATGCCCGGCGTGGTGAAACGTGATTTCCCTGATCACGTCGCGTTGATGACCGGGTTGTACAGCGCGGCCATGTGCGCGGGCGCCGCGTCGGCCGCCGCGGCAACGGCCCCGGCCACCGAATTCATGCGGCACATGTTTGGGGATGCCAACGGAAATGCATGGGCGTGGGCATTGGCGCTATGGGCCGTACCCGTAGCGCTGGCCGCCGCCATGTGGCGATCTCAGGTGCCGCCGGTCGGAACGCAAGTGGCAAGGAGCGCGCGATCGGTCCGCGGCTTGTGGCGAGATCCGCTCGCCTGGCAGGTCACGCTGTTCATGGGTTCGCAATCGTCGCTTGCCTACATCGTGTTCGGTTGGCTCCCTACCGTCTTACGCATGCGCGGCATGAGCGCGGTCGATGCGGGCCTCATGCTGTCGCTCAGCGTGATTGCCCAGGCGGCAACGTCGCTACTGCTTCCCTTCTTGGTCGCGCGACTTCCCGATCAGCGCGTGATCAATCCGATGTCGCTGGTATTGACGGCCGCAGGCCTGGTGGGCTGCTTCTTCGCCCCGCTTTCCTCGATATGGGCCTGGGCACTGTTGCTCGGCATCGCGCAAGGCGCTTCCTTCACGCTTGCACTTACCGTCATCGGCTTGCGTTCGGGAGACTCGCACGTGGCGGCCAAGCTGTCGAGCATGTCTCAAAGCATCGGCTACCTTCTCGCGTCGAGCGGCCCGTTCGTCGCCGGCTCATTGCTTCACGCTACCGGCTCGTTCTACAGTCTGGCCGCCCTATGCGTCGGTATCTGCGCGATAGCGTCCTGGTTCGGCTATGCCGCGGGACGGCGCGGACACGTGCGATATCAGGTCGAGGAGGCCTCGACCTGATATCGCCGGCCGATCTAGCGACCGCCTCCACCGAACGAATGTCCTCGCGCAGTTCGCCACAGGCACGCCACTCAAGGGAAACTGCAACTGCTGGGCGACTGCTTTGGACGTCAAGCCAACCGCCGCGAGTCGATCCTGGCCCATCCCGAGTACGCGCGGCCGCCAGCTCGACGTTCGGCGGTGTCACACCGGGGCTCCGAATTAGGCTACGCTACCTGTCAGCGGCCTCGTGCAGCAAAGGTTCGGCGCTTGCGCTTCGATGCAATCGACTGAAAATCGTTTAGCGCGGAAACGCGGATGTGGCTGATATGCTCCACCTCAAGGCGATCGCCCGTGCACCATCATAAGTAGAAAGCCTGGCAGCTGCGAGGACACGCATATGGACTACTTCGACAAACTCCGGATTTTCCGGTCCGTCGTGGAGCAGCGCAGCTTCACCCGCGCCGCCGATATCCACGGTATCGGCCGCCCCGTCGCGTCGCGTGCCATCGCCGAGCTGGAAGCGCGTTTCGGCTGCCGCCTGCTGCACCGGACGACGCGGCAGGTTTCGCTGACCGAGGCGGCCGAGCGCATCTATGAACGGTGCACGGCCGCGCTCGACGAGCTCGATTCGCTCGAAGCGGAAACCGTCACGCACACGCGCGAGCCGGACGGATTGCTGCGGCTCGTCGCGCATACGACCGCCACGCTGAATCGTCTCGTCCCGCTCATCGCGGGATTCAAGGCCGCGCACCCGAAAGTCCGCCTCGACGTGACGCTGACCGAGCGCCCGGTCGATCTCGTCGGCGAAGGCTATGACGTCGGCATCGTCGTACCTTACATGCTGACGACCGAATCGACCGTCGTGCGGCTGATCGAGCGGATTCCCGTCGTGATCGTCTCGACGCCCGAGTATCTGCGTGCACACGGCTGCCCGGCCACGCCGGCTGCGCTGGCCGAGCATATGTTCGTACCAATGTCACCATCGTTGCGGCGGCCAGCGCTCGCATTTCACGACCACGGCAAAACGCTGACCGTTCCATACCGCTTCGACGTATCGTCGAACAGCCCCGTCTTCAACCGCGAAATGGTGCTTCGCCATTTCGGGATCGGCGTCGTACCGGAAGGGCTCGTCGAACGCGAGCTCGCCTCCGGCTCGCTCGTCCGCCTGCTCGCGGACGCCGAACTCGTCGATGCATTCGTCGAAATCAAACTCGCTTACGCGAACCGCGCGCTGCTGCCCGCAAAGGTAAAAGCGTTCATCGATTACGCGGCGGCTTATCGCGACAGCGCAGCCCCCGCGGACTAAACGCTCGAATCGATCGGTCGTATTGCCGGCGCACGAAGTACTCACGGACGATCGATTGGTACAACCACGGCACCAATCTGATCCGCCCCTCGGTATCGCTTCGCTCGGGGCAGCCCAATACCATCTGCGTACGAATCGTGCATATACACAGGTGAACCGATGGATACGACGCAGACCTCCACTTCTCGAGAAGCAATGCCCGCCGAACACATCGTGCGGCAGCGCCGCCGCGTGCCGTGGATGACGGTTGCGGTATCGGCGGTGGCGGCCGTCGTGGCGTCCGCGGCGCTCTATTGGAACTTCGTGCTGCGCTTCGAGCAGACCACCGACGATGCCTATGTCGGCGGCAACGTCACGGTGCTCGCACCCAAGGTCAACGGCTTCGTCGATCAGATTCTCGTGGCCGACAACCAGCGCGTGAAGGCCGGCGACGTCCTGGTCCGGCTCGATGCGCGCGACTATGAGGCGAAGCTCGCGCAAGCCGTCGCCGAAGTGGACAGCGCGCGCGCCGCCGTGATGGAACTCGAGGCGAAACAACAGCTGCAATTGGCCGTGATCGGTCAGCACGAGGCCGAAAAGCGCGCGTCGACAGCCGAGTTGACGCGAGCCGCATCGGACAAGGTGCGGTATCGCGAACTCGTGAAATCGGATGCCGTGTCGAACCAAATCGTCGAACGAGCCGACGCCGATTATGCGAAGGCGAACGCCGGGCTCGACCGCAGCGACGCGGAACTACTTGCCGCCAGGCGGCAACTCGACGTGCTCGCCGCAGAGCTTGTCGACGCCCATGCGCGTGTCGACACCGCGCTCGCAGCACAAAAGGTCGCGATGCTCAACGTCGAGTACACGACGATTCGCTCACCTGTCGACGGCTACGTCGGGAACCGAACGGGCCGGGTCGGCATGCTCGCGAATATCGGGGTGCCACTGCTGACGATCGTTCCCGCCTCCGGCCTATGGATCGATGCGAACTTCAAGGAAGACCAATTGAAGCGGATGCGAGCGGGCGACCGCGTCGACGTGTCGCTCGATGCGTCGAGCGTGACGATCCACGGCCGCGTCGACAGCCTCGCACCTGCGACGGGCGCAACCTTCAGCGTGCTGCCTGCCGAGAACGCGACCGGCAACTTCACGAAGATCGTACAGCGCGTGCCGGTGCGCGTGCGTCTCGATCCGCAGCCCGCTCTCGCGAATGTGCTCCGTCCGGGACTGTCGGCGGTCGTGACCGTGCATACCGAGCACACGAACTGATACGGCGCCGATCATGACCACCGCATTTATCGGCGACCCGGCATCTCAACCGATCAAACAGCGCGTGTTCGCGTTCGCGCTGATGTGCATCGGATTCTTCATGGCGACGCTCGACATTCAGATCGTGGCATCGTCGCTGCGCGACATCGGCGGCGGGCTCTCCGCCAGCCAAGATGAGCTGTCGTGGGTGCAAACCGCCTATCTGATCGCCGAAATCATCGTGATCCCGATGTCAGGCTGGCTCTCGAAGGTGCTCTCGACGCGCTGGCTGTTCGTTGCCTCGGCGGTCGGCTTCACGATCACGAGCATGTTGTGCGGCTTGGCCTGGGACATCGACTCGATGATTCTGTTTCGAGGCATGCAAGGCGCGCTGGGCGCGGCAATGATTCCCACGGTGTTTACGACCGCGTTCGTGCTCTTTCCCGGTAAGCAACGGCTCGTCGCATCGACGACGATCGGCGCGCTCGCATCGCTCGCTCCCGCCATCGGGCCTGTGATCGGCGGCTGGATTACCGAGCAGTGGTCCTGGCACTGGCTGTTCTATCTGAATCTCGTGCCGGGTATCGCCGTGGCCGCGCTCGTGCCGCGCTACGTGCGGATCGACAAGGCCGATCTCAGCTTGTTCAAGCGCGGCGACTATCTCGGCATCGTCCTCATGTCCGGCTTCCTTGGCTGCCTAGAATACGTGCTGGAGGAAGGCCCGCGCAAGAACTGGTTCGGCGATCACGTCATCGTCGCCTGCGCGTCGATCTCCGGAATCTGCGGTTTCTTGTTCATCGTGCATGCGCTGACTGCGAAGGATGCGATCGTCGATCTGCGCGCGCTCGCTGTTCGCAACTTCGGGATCGGCAGCCTGCTCTCGTTCCTGACAGGCATCGGAATCTTCGTCTCAGTATTTCTGACGCCGCTCTTTCTGGCTCAGGTGCGCGGCTTCAGTTCGCTGCAAATCGGCCTCGCGCTCCTGTCGGTCGGCGCGTTTCAGATGCTTGCGCTCGGCGCGTATGCAATCGCGTCCAAGTACGTCGGCATGCGTGTGCTGCTCCTGTTCGGGCTGGTCTGCTTCGGGCTCGGCTGCTACTTGTACACGCCGATCACACACGACTGGGGCTGGCAGCAATTGCTGTTGCCGCAGGCACTGCGCGGCATCGGCCAGCAGTTCAGCGTGCCGCCAATCGTCACGATGTCGCTCGGTTCGCTGCCGCAATCGCGGCTCAAATCGGCCAGCGGGTTGTTCAACCTAATGCGCAACCTCGGCGGCGCGATCGGCATCGCGGTCAGCGCGACGATGCTCAACGACCGGCTGAACTTTCACTACCTGCGCCTGAACGAGCACGTAAGCGCCGGCCAGCCGCAAGTCGAGGCACTGCTCGGCCAGCAAACCACCTATTGGACGAGCGTCGCCGGCGATACGCTGAACGCCGCGCAAGCGACGCTCGCCAATCTGCATCACCTGATCTATCGCGAAGCGCTGACGCTCTCGTATGCCGATGCGTTCTATGTGCTGTCGCTGTGTTTCGTCGTCGCACTCGTTGCGGTGATGTTTTCCAAACCCATTTCGTTGAGCGCGCCCCCATCGGATGCGCATTGAGGGGCTCGTCGTGAAAAAATTCCTTATGGCCGTTGCCGTCAGCGTGGTCGCCGCTGGCTGTGCGATACAACCGGCCTCGCATCCCACGTTGCAAGAGTCGGCCAAATCGATCGCGCCGGGCGCATGGGACACGGACGTGCCCCACGCCGATATCGATGCGGCCACGTGGTGGGCACAGTTCCACGATCCCGTGCTCGACCAGTTGATCGCGACCGTGCTCGACGGCAATCTCGATGTGCAGGCAGCGGCCGAGCGGGTGAAACAGGCGCAAGCACTGACGGTGCAAAAGCGTTCGACGCTGCTGCCGGAATTGGATGCTACCGCGCACGCAGCCGACACGCGCCAGAACACGCCACCGCCGCTTGGATATGTGAAGCAGGCCGGCGCGGGCATCGCGCTGAACTGGTCGCCGGACGTGTTTGGTGGCGAACGGCTCGACTTGCTTGCCGCAAGAGCGGAACTCATCGGGCGGAAACACGCGGAAGACGCAATACGGCTCGCGCTCGCGGCGAACACCGCATCCGCCTATGTCGACCTGCGATGGGCGCAGCAGGAACTGCGAATACTGGAAGACAACGCGAAGATTCGGCAACACGCACTCGAACTCACGCGCAAACGGCTGGCGTACGGCCTGTCCACCGAACTCGATGTCACGCGCGCGCAGAACCAACTCGACGCGCTGGAAGCGCGCATTCCGGCGACGCGGTCGCAAATCGCACATCAACTGAACCTGATTGCAGTCTATTCGGGCCGCACGCCCGAATCGGTCGACCGTCTCGTCCTCGCGCAGGCCCGAGACATCCCGGCGCCGCCGGTCAGCGCGCCTCGCACGCTGCCGTCGGAGGCGCTGCTGCGCCGGCCCGACGTGCTGACTGCGTACGCACAGGTTGAACGCCGCGCGGCGCAAGTCGGTGTCGCAAAGGCGCAGCGGTATCCGAAGTTTTCGCTGAATCTCACCGATGGCGTCCTCGCCGCGAAGTACCTCGGGCTGCCGGGGCTCACCGACAACCTGTTCAGCGCGGCGCTTAGCGCGACGAGCCCGATCTTCAACGCGGGGCGCATCACGGCCGATATCGCGCAAAGCGAAAGCCGGATGCGCGAATCGGAACTCGGATTGCGGCAGACGATGCTGCAGGCGCTGCGCGAAGTCGAGGATTCGCGCGCGGATCTCCTCGGCACGACCGAGTCGACGCAGCGGTTGATCAGCGCGCTGGCAGCGTCGGATAAGGCGCTCGGTCTCGCGAACCAGCTCTACAGGGCCGGCGCGACGGATTTTCTGGACGTACTATCGGCACAGGAGGTCGATCTACGCGATGCCGATGCGCTCAACCAAGTGCGCCGCGAGCACGCGCTGTCGGCGGTCGCACTGTATCGGTCGCTCGGCGGCGGGTGGAGCAGCCATGAAACCGTGGACGGCGCCTAGTGCTGCGGCCGGTGATTAGACATGTCCTGATCCGCAATCCTGAAGAAAGGAAGCCACGAAAACCCACCGTCGGCCGAACATTATTTTCTTGACCGGCTGATTCGTTCGAGAAAAGATCAAATTTCACTCAGCGCTAACGGCGATGATAGCGGCATCTGTCGTCGGAGGTTCATCGGGTGCGCGTGTCGCTCGGCGGATCGACGCAAAGTTGCCGCGAGCAATGACCCTCGCATTCAGCCCGGCGATGACCGGGTATTTCTTTAGGGATGAAGCAATGTTCGAACATGTCGATGTCTACCCGGGCGACCCGATCCTCACGCTCAACGAGAACTTTCAGAAGGATCCGCGCGAGCAGAAGGTCAACCTGAGCATCGGTATCTATTTCGACGCCGAAGGCCGGATTCCCGTGATGGAAGCCGTGCGCGAAGCCGAATCGGCGCTACGGCGCGACATCGGCCCGAAACCCTACCTGCCGATGGTCGGCTTGGCCGCGTATCGCGACGCGGTGCAGGCGCTCGTGTTTGGCGCCGAGCACCCGGCACGCACGGCCGGCCGCATCGCGACCGTCCAGACGCTCGGAGGCTCGGGTGCGCTCAAGGTCGGCGCCGATTTTCTGAAGCGCTACTTCCCGGATGCACACGTTTGGCTCAGCGACCCGAGCTGGGAAAATCACCGCTTCATCTTCGAGCGGGCGGGCTTCACGGTGAATACCTACCCGTATTACGACGAAGCAACGGGCGGCCTGAAGTTCGACGCGATGCTCGCGGCCATCGACGCGCTGCCGGCGCGCAGCATCGTGCTGCTCCACGCGTGCTGTCATAACCCGACCGGCGTCGATCTCGACGAGGGGCAGTGGAAGAACCTGATCGACGTGATCGCGGCGCGTGGGCTGCTGCCGTTCGTCGATATGGCGTACCAGGGTTTCGGCGCGGGCTTGGACGCGGATGCGTTCGCCGTGCGCGAACTGGCGCGCCGCGGTGTCGTGGCGCTCGTCGCAAACTCGTTCTCGAAGAACTTCTCACTGTACGGCGAGCGCGTTGGCGGCCTGAGCGTGATATGCGAGGACGCCGCCGCGGCCGACCGCGTGCTCGGCCAACTCGCCGGCGCGGTGCGCTCCAACTACAGCAACCCGCCGATCCACGGCGCAAAGATCGTGTCGGCCGTGCTCGGCACGCCCGCGCTGCGCAAGCGGTGGGAGGAGGAACTGTCGGCGATGTGCCGTCGCATCGCGCGGATGCGCCAATCGATCCACGACGGCCTGCGCAATCACGTCAGCGGCGAAGCGCTCACGCGGTACGTGAAGCAGCGCGGGATGTTCACGTACACGGGCTTGACCGAATCGCAGGTCGAGGCGCTGCGCGAAGTACATGGCGTGTACGTCCTGCGTTCAGGGCGGATGTGCGTCGCGGGCCTGAACGAATCGAACGTCGGCATCGTCGCGGATGCAATCGGCAAGGTGCTGAAGAGCGGCATCTGAGCATGCGGCGGGGTGTCCGGGCTGCGCGCCCAAGTTGAGGGTCGGCCGGGATTCCTGAACTATTCGCCAAAGATCAATTAAACCGCTGATTTAAAAGAAAATTCAATGTTCGGCATCGGGTCGAGCCGCGATGCCGAACATTGGGAGCGGCGGATTGGCGGGGATCGAACCGCGGCAGTCCAAGCGTGCCGTATGCAAGAAGCCGTTCGAGCGCATGGCGGCATGTCGCGCAGCGGTCAGCCCGACGAATGGCGAAGCCAGAGATAGGCTCCGAAGGAAGCCACAAGGACAACGCACGCGGTATAGAAGGCGAAGGACGAGCGGAGCACGTCGAGTTTGCTAGGTGGGGTGTCGTCCTCGTTGTCCAGATTCCAATAGTCGTAAAGCCATTTCCCGTGGCCTGTGACATTGACAATCAGCACTACGCCCGAGCACACCATCAGGCAGAACAGGAGAAGAAACAGAGGCGTCGACATAGTCAGATCATGGTTAGCTACTTGGCCATCCAGCGATTAAATTCCTCCAACTCGTCTTGGTAGACGTCGTTCGCAAATTCCGCGGCCATACCGCCGACGTTCGTGCCGATTAGCACAACGGCCGCGGCACAGATCGGCTCCGCAGGGCCGCAAATAAATGAGACGCCGAAACCCGCAATCCCACCGCCCAACAGGCCGCCCGCTATGATGCTGCCTTGCCGAGCGACTTCTTTGACCTTGTTCTTCGCGTCGATGATCCGCTCCGTAGCAAGCAGCGCGGTCACAATGAGCAGCACTTTGCCGCGGACCTGCAATTTTCGAATGCGCACGTTGACATTCGCATTGGAGCGGCCGGCTGCCTCGATGACAGAGTAATAGATCTTCCCCCTTTGCTGCTCTGAGAGATCACTGAACGCTTTGCCGAACTCCGCCTGGGCATACTTGTTCAGGTAATAGTCGAAACCGCGCGCCTCGAGCTTCAGGCTTTCTGCGCTTGCGACCCCGACGGCGGACGTGTATTTGCGATACTCGACGAAGAGCTTGTCGCGCAGTTGGTTGCAATACTCAGCACCTTCTTTCACGGTCATGTTGCCGCTGTCGACTTCCTGACGCACCTGGTCAGCGATCTCCTTGATGTGTCGCATATAGCGCTCGCGCGTCTGGGCGTCCTTGATCGCATCGGTGCCAAATTTGGTGGCGATCGCCACGTAGTCCGCGATTGCGCCGTCGACAATGCCCGCGCGCAGGGGGTGCTTCGTTTGCGTATCGAAGAAGCCTTCGAAGACCGGCCTGGATTGCAAATCAGCCATGCGCTTGTCCTCCCATTGAGAAGAGAAGGTTTTCGATGATGGAGCCGGAACTGTTGCCGTGATCATCAAACAGGATCACGACCCGCTTGCAAGGGCTGCCATTGGGACGTTCCAAGCGAACGATGTTGCTCGCTTCGAACGTCCCGTGTTCGATCGCACCGTCCTCGAAGTGCGCTGCACATCGCAAGCCTTCGCCGCTACCGTTCTCGTTCAGCGCAAACTTAATCCAGTGAGGCTTTTCGTCGAGCGGACGCCCGCTGGGAGCGAAGCCCATGCCCGCAAGCTGATGAGAATCGAACGACTCAAACATGG
This sequence comes from Trinickia sp., assembly GCA_051961035.1. Lineage (GTDB taxonomy): Bacteria > Pseudomonadota > Gammaproteobacteria > Burkholderiales > Burkholderiaceae > Trinickia. The sequence goes on from JBQCDS010000666.1 coordinate 10,039, forward strand.
TGGTCTGAGAAGCCATCATCACCGGTGGTGGATCGCATTTGCAGGCGCACAGGTCGCCTTCCAGTGCGGGTTGCCTGCCCATGAAATTGGCGGGCCAACGCGGCCCTTGCGGAACGATCTCTCCGGTCGAGTGACAGGCTGGACACGTGACGCTCGCTCCCAGAAACGCCAGTTCCGCTCCTTCATGCGACATGCGAGGGATGCCTTCGTTGACTACACCGCCGACCGATGATCGATCGCCTTTTCTCAGGCGGGAACGCTTCATCGTTTGGCTCCTCTTTGCAGAGGGCATCCAATCTTCTCGATGACTACTTCAGCATTTTCTTGTTGCTCGTTTTTGGCGTTTTGCATAAACGCTTGCTCCTTTTAAGAGTCGGCCTGAATTCTCGGAATACTCTCGTTCGGCAACGGTGTGCCGTTATTTTGGCTGGCGATTATAGCAACTGAACGACCTCACCCAGACGCTTTGCGATCGGCTCGGATGCGTACGTCGGTGGCCGTCGCAATCGGCAGTTCGATGAAATCCCGCTCGGGCATTTCATCGAACGTCTGAGGGAACGACATATAGAGCAATACGAACCATTGCTCGCCCTGTCGACGGCCGGCGTAGGGATGGACGATCTCGCCATCGGGCGCGCGCCGATCGAAGCGCCTCGGACAAGTACATCGCACTGTTCAGCCACTTGGCGCACGATCCACGCCGCAACGAACAAAAGCGAGCAGTTCAACGACTTCGCGAAGTGGCTGATGTTCGGTGGGGATGTGATCGCGGAGGACCTGCGATACGAGCAGCGCAGGGTCATTAAGTACAACCAGCTCGTAGCGAACATGGTCATCCTATACGACGTGCAGTGGATATCCCGAAAGCTCAAGGAGTTGCAGGCCAAGCGCCATCCGATCGACGCCGAGGTACTGCAAGCGCTGTCGCCGTACCGTCGAGACCACATCAACCGGCTCGGCTCGTACTTGCTGGATCTCCAGCGGAAGGTGCCGCCGCTCGATCCGAGCATCGATTTCGCTTTTCAATCAGCGGCTTAAAGCGTTTTTGGCGAAAATTTTACGAATCCCGGCCGACCCTCAAGTTTGCCCCAGGAGGCAGTCTTGCCTTGCGCCCCGCGAGGCCGGAGCGGGATCTCACGGGTTCAATGCCTCGATCTTAGACGCCTGGATAGGCGTCAATCGTGCTTCGCACGCCCCAACTGCAGAAGACCCATCAGCTCGGCAACGATCGCTTCGGGGGCGTCCTCCTGCATCAGATGCCCCGAGCCGGGAACCCGTGTGAAACGCGCCCCGGGGATCATCGCCGACAATTCCATGCCTCGATCAACCGGAATCCACTGATCCTCCTCGCCCCACAAGATGGAGACCGGGCAGCGAAGCTCTCCGTAACGTGACTGGACTTCATCGGTATAGCGCTGGTCCATCTGCGCAATCTGCCGATAGAATGCCGCCTGCCCCTGCTCGCCCAACCATGGCGACGAGTAAATGCGCAAAGTGTCTGCTGCGAGGGCGTAATTTGCCGCGCCTTTCAGATAGGCGTCGACCATCGCTTCATGTATGTAGGGCGGTACGCCGGCAAAGGCAGTCTCATGGGTGCGTACATGGCGCACAAATGGTGAGCCCCACGGAGCGATCGCCACCGGATCGATCAACAGCAAAGATCTGTATTCGCATTTGTCCAGCAACGCGGCCCTGAGCGCCGTCGCGCCACCAAAATCGTGGGCAACCACATCGGGCTTTTTTAACTGCCAATGTTCGAGCAAAGCGGCGAGCAGGCGATTCTGAATGCCGAGCGAAACGTCCTGGCCTGAGCGCTTCTCGGAGATTCCATAGCCGACCAGATCGAAGTAAAAGACTCGGCGAAATCGCGCCGCGATCGGGACGATGCGTCGCCAGACCTGCGAAGAAAACGGCGTCCCATGTACGAACACAATGGGATCGCCAGTGCCCATCACGCCGTAGCGCACTGCCTGACCGTCGAAGTCAAAAGTATGGGCGAGCGCCAACGCGCCCGAGAAGTGCTGCCGGGAAGATTGCGTCATGAATCGCCTCGAGCATTCGACAGTAACGAAGATCAAGGATAGACTAACCGGCAAATTAGCTCAAGGAGGTTAGCCTTGGTCGACGCAAAGAAATCGAGCGTGCAGCCGGAGCGGGGGGTAGGCGGCCATCTCGTCTTGAATTTTGTGAACACCTGCGGCGGTTCGGGCAAAGAGCGTGACTGCGAACGACTGATCGACTGGCATTCAGCAGTCGGCTGGGCGACCGAAAACGGCCTTCTCGACCCGTCCGGTAGCCGCCAGCTCGAGAAGGCGCGTTTGCGTGCCGGGCAGCGCCCATCCGATCTTCTGACGAAGCTAACGGAATTCCGGGAAGTGACATACGCCGTATTTTCTGCGATAGCGACCGGATCGCCGCTTCCTGAGAAAGCGCGTTTGCGGCTGGAAGGTCATATCACGCGAGCGCTGGGGCACTCGCACCTTTCCATTGACGGAGGAGCGCCAGCACGCTGGACGGTGTGCCCTAATAAAGCCGGCAGTGCGCTTTTAAAGGATCGGCTTGCGGTCGCCGCGAGCGAACTGCTGATGCAATCGACCCTATCGAACGTCCGACAATGTGGCGCATGTTCGTGGCTGTTTCTCGATTTGTCGCGAAGCAAATCGCGAAGATGGTGCTCAATGGCCACCTGCGGAAATCGCGCCAAGGCGCAACGGCACTACCATGCAGTCCGCGGAGCGACGACGGATTGAACTGCGATCAGCTCCTTTACATCCCAGCTCGAATCGCCGGCAACGCGGCCGCTACGACACCGAGCTCGCCAACGTTTTCGCCGCGGCTTTGAGGCGGTTCGCCAGCGCGTCCGGATCGCCGATTCGAGCCGTCGGGCCTGCGACCGACATCGCGCCGCGAATCCGTTCTCCGATCATCACCGGCACGGCCACGCAAGTCAGCCCCTCGATCAACTCTTCGTCATCGAACGCATAGCCTTGCTTGCGGATCTGCGCCAGTTCCGCCTCGAGCTTAG
>JBQCDS010000667.1:0-3080 GCA_051961035.1 Trinickia sp.
GAGAGCGTCGAGGCGGCAGCGCGCGAGGCGCGCTATCGCGCGCTCGACGCGATGTGCGAGCGGCAAGGGGCCGCCGCGCTATGGCTCGCGCATCATGCCGACGATCAAGCCGAAACGGTGCTGCTCCAACTGCTGCGCGGTGCCGGCGTGGCGGGGCTCGCGGCGATGGCGCCGCAGCGGGTGGATGAATCGTCGGCGGTACCGCGCGTGCGTCCCTTCCTGTCCTTGCTGCGCGCGCAGCTCGAACGTTATGCGCACCTGCGCGGCTTGCGCTGGATCGAGGACGAATCGAACGCCGACACGCGCTACGCGCGCAATGCACTGCGGCACGATGTCATGCCGATATTGGCGACGCGTTTTCCCGGTTTTCGCGACGCGCTTTCGCGCACCGCGCGGCATGCAGCAACGGCGCAGCGGTTGCTCGACGATTTGGCGCACATCGATTTGCGCACGATCGCGCGCGACGAGGGCGCCGCGTTGTCGCGCAAGGCGTTGACCGCGCTCGACGATGCGCGCGCCACTAACGTCATGCGCGTGTGGATTCGCTCGGCGGCGCTGCCGACGCCGTCCGCGGCGCGGCTGGCCGATATGCTGCGGCAGCTGCGGGAGGCGCGCGGCGGACACGGGCTCAGCGTCATGCACGGCGGCGCGCGACTGCGGATGTATCGCGACAAAATTTACTGGGAGAAGCGAGCGCCGGAGCGAGCGTTGTCGCGCGAGACGCGAGACGAGCCGGCCACCGCCCCGAGCACAGTGTCGCTGCAATCGCTGCCGCAAGGCGACGCCGAAGCGGCCGCTGATCCGGCCGTTGGCGAGCAAGAGGCGAACCGCGCGCAATGTCTTGTTTGGAACGGCCAGGAAGTCTGGCATTTGCCGCAATGGCGCGGATCGCTGATGTTCCTGCCGGCAGCCGATGACGACATGGGCCCGGATACGATCTCGGCCGCATTGCTGGCCAGCGCGCCGTTGTGGGCGCGCTCGCGCACGGGAGGCGAGCGGATGCAGCGCATGCCGGGCGGCGCGGCGCGCACGCTCAAGAACTTGTTCCAGGAACTAGGCGTGCCCGCCTGGGAGCGCGATGTGCCGTTCATTTATGTCGGCGACGCGCTGCTATTCGTGCCCCGTGTGGGCTTGAACAGCGGCGTCGAACAGACGCTGCCGCTTTCCCGGCGCCGCGCGGGGCGCCGGCGGCTGGAGTGGCGCTTGGACTTGCTGATCGCTTAACGAGACCCGCCCCATCGCGTCGCGCCCGATTGACACCACGGGCTTCCTGCGCTTGTCTTTTCCGCCTCGATCAAGTACGCTCGAAGGCTCGCCCGATTCGCTTTCGCCGCCGTTTGCGCGCATTGTGCGCATTCGCCGCCTGTTTTCCGCGTTACCCTCGCCGGAGATAGGCTTTCAGCAGCAAGCGCTTCGCATCCGGGCAAATCCGCACACGCTGCACCCATCGCTATTGCAGCCCTCCTTCGTCGTCGTAGCGCTCACGAGGCCGCGACCGAACGGCAGTCTTGCGGTGCTGCTCGCGGCGCATCGGCGCGGTTTCTCCTCCAGTTCAGAACGACAATGGCACTCATCGTACATAAATACGGCGGCACTTCGATGGGCTCGGTCGAGCGCATCAAGAACGTCGCCAAGCGCGTCGCGAAATGGCATCAGGCTGGCCACAAGATGGTCGTCGTGCCTTCGGCGATGTCGGGCGAAACCAATCGCTTGCTCGGGCTCGCCAAAGAGATTTCGAGCCAACCGAGCCCGCGAGAACTCGACGTCATTGCGGCGACGGGCGAACAAGTCAGCGTGGGGCTGTTGTCGATCGCACTGCAAGAGATCGGCGTCGAGGCCGTCAGCTATGCCGGCTGGCAAGTCGCGATCAAGACGGATAGCGCGTTCACCAAAGCGCGTATCAGCGAGATCGACAACGAGCGCGTGATGCGCGATCTCGATGCCGGCAAGGTTGTCGTCATCACGGGTTTTCAGGGTGTCGATCCGCAAGGGCATATCACCACGCTCGGCCGTGGCGGCTCCGACACGTCGGCCGTGGCCGTCGCGGCGGCGCTCGAGGCCGACGAATGCCTGATCTTCACCGATGTGGATGGCGTGTACACCACCGATCCTCGCGTGGTTGAAGACGCGCGCCGCCTCGATCGCGTCACCTTCGAGGAAATGCTGGAGATGGCCAGCCTCGGTTCGAAGGTGCTGCAGATCCGCTCGGTTGAATTCGCGGGCAAGTATCGCGTGAAAACGCGTGTGCTTTCGAGCTTGACCGACCCGATGATTTCGCTCGAGCAAGAAATGAAATCGGGCACGCTGATCACTTTTGAAGAAGACGAGACCATGGAAAAAGCAGTTATCTCCGGCATCGCGTTCCAACGCGACGAAGCGCGCATCGCCGTGCGCGGCGTGCCCGACAAGCCGGGCATCGCTTATCAAATTCTCGGGCCCGTTGCCGATGCGAACATCGACATCGACATGATCATCCAAAACCAGAGCGTGCACGGCAAGACCGATTTCACGTTCACGGTGGGGCGCGGCGATTATCAACGCACGATGGACATTCTCGTCAATCAGGTGAAGGGCCATGTGAGCGCCGAGGAAGTCGTGGGCGATCTGCGCGTGTCGAAGGTGTCGGTGGTTGGCGTCGGCATGCGTTCGCATGTCGGGATCGCGAGCAAGATGTTTCGCACGCTGTCGGAAGAGGGCATCAACATTCAGATGATCTCGACCTCCGAAATCAAGATTTCGGTGCTGATCGACGAGAAGTACATGGAGCTCGCCGTGCGCGCGCTGCATAAGGCGTTCGAACTCGATCAGGCGTAAAGGCGTAAGCGGTTGGCGGTTTCGACGCGTTATATGTTGTAGGCGGGAATGGGCGCGTGAGTCAGACGGCGTGACTCAGGCGGCGTTGGGCGAATCGGCGGCGCGATGAAAAAATTGCGCCGCATGATTTGACCGCTGAAACCATTCCCGTTATTATCTTGGTCTCGTTGCGCTGCCTCCCGGCGCAACGTCAAGTTTGGGAGACGTGGCCGAGAGGTCGAAGGCACTCCCCTGCTAAGGGAGCATCTGGGCCAAAACCTGGATCG
>JBQCDS010000668.1:0-2665 GCA_051961035.1 Trinickia sp.
ATCTGCCAACGGTCCATGCGCGTCGGTTTCCGGCCGACCGCCCGCAAAAACCCCCGATGCGTGCCGCCGCACACCGCGATCTCGGACGAATCGACCCGGTTGCAGCCGATCAGGACATCCACGCCCGCCGCGCGGCGCAGGCCTCTTAGCCGCCAGGAGAACCAATGATCGCGCAGTTTCCCCGGTAGCCAGGAGACGTTGATGCGGTGCGCCGCGACCATCGACGTCTCGGGCAAATCGGGATCGAAGCGGCGGGCAAAAAACGCCGGCTCGATGCCGCGCGAAGCAAGTTCGCGTGCGATATCCATCGCGTAGCGCTCGAAGCCTCCACCATGCTTGAGCGCGTTGGCCGAAATTCCGATTTTCATAGCATGCGCCGGGGAGGGAGCGGCATCGCGACGTGAACGTGAATGTGAATATGAACGGTCGGCGTCAATAGACGACTTCAACGGCACTCGCGGGGAACGTGCCGCGCAGCGCCATGAGCAAGTCGTCACTGGGCTTGACGCGCCATGCGTCGCTCAGGCGAACTTCGCCTTGCGCGCGCTCATTGCTGTAAGCGATCTGCACGACGAGGCCATTGGGCGCCGATACCGGTGCTCGCGCCCGCCCCCCGTCGCCGCCGCGCGCGCCAGCGCCTCGCGCTGCGCCGATCGGTGCCGGCTCGGGTGCAGCCGGCGCCGGCGCGCAATGCGCTTCGAGCACGCGCTTGAGCAACGCCGCATCAGCATTGCCGTTCATCCGCACTTTCACGGCCTGCGCATAGCGGCTGCGCGCACGCTCGAGATCCATGACCGAATCGACGGTGAAACGGATGCCGCCCGTGAATGCATCGTTACGCGCCTGCCCTTGCACGACGATCAACTCGTCTTCCTTGAACAAGGCCTTGTTGGCCTCGTATTGCTCGTTGAAGATCGTCACTTCGCATTGGCCCGTGCCGTCGTCGACGAGCGCGATCAGCATCTTGCCGCGCTGTGTCATCTGCGTACGCAACGACGCGATGATGCCGGCGACGAGCTTGTCGCGCCCTTCCTTCAAATCGGCCAGCTTCATGCGCGCGAAGCGCCGCACTTCGTCCTTGTAGGCATCGAACAGATGCCCGGAGAGGTAAAAGCCGAGCGCCGTCTTCTCTTCCTGAAGCTTGCGCTTGTCGTGCCACGCCGGTTCGTCGACGAGTTCGTGCCCGCGCGAGGGCGCATCCCCCATGTCGAACAGCCCCGCCTGCATCGCGTTCGCGCTCGCCTGATCAGCCGCCTCCATCGCCAGCGGAACCGATGCGATCAACTGCGCGCGATTCGCATGGATCGAATCGAACGCGCCGGCACGAATCAACGCTTCGATCGTGCGCCGGTTCACGACGCGCCGGTCGATCCGCGCGCAAAAATCGAAGAGATCGGTGAACGGCCCCGCCTCGCGCGCCCGCAAGATTTCCTCGATTGCGTTCTGGCCGCTGCCCTTTACGGCGCCAAGACCGTAGCGGATCGTGCGCGAACGCTTGCCGTCGGCCTCGGCCACCGGCTCGAAGCGATAAGCCGACCGGTTGATATCGGGCGGCAGCACGGCCATGCCGTTCGTCTTGCAGTCGTCGTAAAGGATCTTGACCTTGTCGGTGTCGTCCATGGCCAAGCTCATGTTGGCCGCCATGAATTCCGCAGGATGATGAGCCTTGAGCCAAGCCGTGTAGTAGGCGAGCAGCGCGTAAGCGGCCGCGTGCGACTTGTTGAAGCCGTAGCCCGCGAACTTCTCCATCAAGTCGAAGATCTCGTCCGACTTCTCGCGCGTGAGGCCGTTCTTCGCCGCACCCTCGGCGAAGATCTCGCGATGCTTGGCCATTTCCTCGGGCTTTTTCTTGCCCATCGCGCGGCGCAGTAAGTCCGCACCGCCGAGCGAGTAGCCGCCGATGATCTGCGCCATCTGCATCACCTGCTCCTGATAGACCATGATGCCGTAGGTCTCTTTCAGGACAGGTTCGACGCGAGGATCGGGATACTCCACCGTCTCGCGCCCGTGCTTGCGGGCGCAGAAGCTCGGAATCAGATCCATCGGGCCCGGGCGGTAGAGCGCCACGAGCGCGATGATGTCCTCGAAACGGTCGGGCTGAGCGTCCTTGAGCATGCCCTGCATGCCGCGGCTTTCCAGCTGGAACACGGCCACCGTATTCGCTTTCTTGAGGATCGAGAACGAAGCCGGATCGTCGAGCGGTACCTGCGCGAGCGACCAATCCGCTTTCGACGGATCCAGCCGGCGGATATAGCGCTCGGCCCAATCGAGGATGGTGAGGGTGGTCAGCCCCAGAAAGTCGAACTTGACGAGGCCGACCGCCTCGACGTCGTCCTTGTCGTACTGGCTCACCACGCCGCCGTCGTCGCCTTGCGTGTAGAGCGGACAAAAATCCGTGAGCTTGCCCGGCGCGATCAGCACGCCGCCGGCATGCATGCCGACGTTGCGCGTCAGGCCTTCCACGCGCTGTGCGAGTTCGAGCAATTGCCGCACTTCGTCTTCGTTGTCGTTGCGCTCCTGCAGCAGCGGCTCTTCCTTCATCGCGTCGGCGATCGTGACGTGCTTGCCCGGCTTGAACGGGATCAGCTTCGCCACGCCATCGGTAAAGTTGTAGCCGAGATCGAGCACGCGGCCGATGTCGCGCACCGCTGCCTTCGCCGCCATG
>JBQCDS010000669.1:0-7742 GCA_051961035.1 Trinickia sp.
TATTATTCATTTTTCATGATCGATGGGGGGAATTACCATCGTAGGAAGGCCCATCGATGCGTGCGGGGCGCTGGTGCCGGCGCGGCGCATGCTGGGCGGTGATCGGGTACGACACAGGGGAAGTCCAAATGGCTCAGTCCGATTCGATGGGCGAGGCGGTGTTGCGTCGCGGCGGCACGGCGGCAAGCGCGGCGCGCGTTGCGTTGGCGTGTATGGTCGCGCTGGCCGTGGCGCTGGGCGTCGGCCGTTTCGCCTTCACGCCGCTTTTGCCGCTCATGCTGCATGCGGGTGTGCTGGATCTGCGCGCGGGCGGCTGGCTCGCGTCGGCCAATTACGCGGGATATTTCATCGGCGCCCTCACGTGCGCGTTGGTCCCGATCGAGCATGCCCGGATGGTGCGCGTGGGCCTCGTGGCCACCGTCGTTCTCACGCTTGCGATGGGCGTCACCACTGGCTTGCCCGTGTGGGTGGCGATCCGTTTCGCGGCGGGCGTCGTCAGCGCTTGGACATTCGTGTTCGCCTCGCAGTGGGGGCTCGCACGGCTGGCGCAACTGGGCGCCCCGGCGTGGAGCGGCGTGATCTACACGGGGCCCGGCGTCGGGATCGTGGTGACTGGGCTCATCGTGAGCGCGACGGCCAGCCACGGGGCGCCGTTCGGGTGGGTGCTGTTCGGGCTGTTGTGCGCGCTCGCCACGGCATGCGTGTGGCGTGCGTTCGTCTCGGCGGCGCCGCGCTCAATGAGAGCAACCTCGGTATCGAGCGCGCCCCCTGGGGCCGCACGGGCGCCGCGCCCCTCGGGCGGCCCGCCGCATGCCGGTGCGGGCACTGGTTTGTCGATGACATCGCGCGAGCGCCGGATTCAGTCGATCTGGCTCGTCGTGCTCTACGGCATGCCCGGCTTCGGCTACATCATCACGGCCACGTTCTTGCCGGTCATCGCCCGTCACGCGCTGCCGGGGTCGAGCTGGCCCGATTTGTTTTGGCCGATGTTCGGCGCGGCATTGATTCCCGGTTCGATGTTCGCCGCACGCCTGCCCATGCGATGGGACAACCGGCTGCTGCTCGCGGCGTGCTATGTCGTGGAGGCCATCGGTATCGCGCTCGGCATCATCGTGCCGACGGCCGCAGGCTTTGCGATCGGCAGCGTGCTGATCGGTTTGCCGTTTACGGCCATCACGTTGTTCGCGATGCGCGAGGCGCGGCGCTTGCACGGAGAGCGCGCGGCCGCTCTCATGGGCTATGCGACGGCCGCCTATGGCGTCGGGCAGATCGCGGGCCCGCTCGTTGCCGCGCCGATCGCCGCGCGCGTCGGCTCGTTCACGCCGGCGCTGTGGCTCGCGGCGCTCGTGCTGGTGGTCGGTGCGTTGGGGCTTGTGGCGCTGGCGCAGGCAATGAAGTCGCGCCGTGTCTTTTGAGCCGAAGAAGAGGCGAGCGAAGTGCGCGCCGCGCTTGCGTGCGCCGACGCGCGCAAAGCCGCTAGAATGAGCGCGTTTCGCGCCGTCGGCGTGGCCTTTTTGCCTTTCTCTCACGACTTATGAGCGACTATCGATTTTGTCCGCGTTGCGCGAGCACGCTCATCGAGCGCGCCGATGCCGACACGGACGGCGGCCGCCTGCGGCGCGTATGCCCGGATGACGTGTGCGGCTACGTCCATTGGGACAACCCGCTGCCTGTCGTGGCGGCGATCGTCGAGTACGAGGGCAAGGTCTTGCTGGCCCGCAACGCCGCATGGGCCGAAGGCGTGTTCGCGCTGATCACCGGTTTTCTCGAGGCCGGAGAGACGCCCGAGGAAGGCGTGGCGCGCGAGGTGCTCGAGGAAACGTCCTTGCACGTGCGCGAGACGGCCCTCATCGGCGTGTATGAGTTTATCCGCAAGAACGAACTCATCATCGCCTACCACGTCAAGGCCGAAGGCACGGTGGCGCTATCGCCCGAGCTGCTCGAATACCGGCTCGTCGAGCCCGCGAAGCTGCGGCCGTGGCGGGCGGGGACCGGGCAGGCGCTCGGGGAATGGATGCGGCGCAAAGGGTTGCCGTTCGAGTTCGTGGAGAAGCCGGGGCAGTAGGGCGACTCATTGTGTTTCAGTCAGCTATCCGTCGATTCGTTCGTTAGCTCGCTTGGCCCGCATGTCACTCGTACCGTTAGCACCATTAGCACCATGAACAAGCCCATCCCCGCTTCGCGCGACGATTTCCGCCACGGCTTGGCGATCACCACCCGCTGGATGGACAACGACGTCTACGGCCACGTCAACAACGTCGTCTACTACAGCTACTTCGATACGGTGGTCAACGAATACTTGATTCGCGCGGGCGTCCTCGACGTCGAACATGGCGCGACGATCGGCCTCGTCGTCGAGACGCAGTGCAATTACTTCTCGCCGTTGGTCTTCCCGGAGCGCGTCGAAGCGGGGCTGCGCGTGGCGCGCCTGGGTTCATCGAGCGTGCGTTATGAAATCGGCTTGTTCAAGGAAGGCGAGCGCCATGCGGCCGCGCAAGGGCACTTCGTGCATGTCTACGTCGATCGCGCGACACGTCGCCCTGTCGGCGCGTTGCCCGAGCCGCTGCGGGTCGCGCTCGCGCCGCTCGTGATCGAAGCGGGCCACGCGAGCGAGGAGCGCGCGTAAGGTGCAGGCATTCGCCGTCGCGACACTGAACGGCGTCAGCTACGGGCTGCTGCTGTTCATGCTATCGGCAGGGCTCACGCTGATCTTCAGCATGCTCGGCGTGCTCAACTTCGCGCATGCGAGCTTCTATATGCTCGGCGCTTACCTCGGCTACAGCATCGCCGCGCACGAAGGCTTTGCGATGGCGCTCGTTTGGGCGCCGATCCTCATGGGCCTGCTAGGCGCCGCGATCGAGCGCGCGTTATTGCGCCGCGCGCGCGCCCATGGGCCACTGCACGAGCTGTTGCTCACGTTCGGTCTCGCGTATCTGCTCGCCGAGTGTGTCAAGCTCGTCTGGGGCCTGGGCAGCGTATCGATTGCAGTGCCGGCCATGCTCGACGGTCCCTTGGTGACCTTCGGCGAGGCCGCTTTCTCGCGCTATCGAGCCTTTATGATGGCCGTGTCCGTTGCCACGCTCGTCGCGTTGTATCTGTTGCTTCGCACCTCCCGCACGGGCCTCGTGCTGCGCGCCGCGCTAACGCATGTGTCCGCTGTCGAGGCGCTCGGTCACGACGTCGCGCGCATCGGTACGCTCGTTTTTGCGGTGGGCACCGCGCTGGCCGCGCTCGCGGGCGTGATCGGCGCGCCGCTCACCGTCGTCGAACCGGGCATGGCGGAGGCCGTGGGCTCGATCGTTTTCGTGGTCGTGATCGTCGGCGGGCTCGGTTCGCTCGGCGGCGCGTTCGCGGCCTCGCTGTTGATCGGGTGCTTGCAGACTTGGGCCGTCGGCAGTGCAGCGTCGCTCGGTTCGCTCGCGCAGTGGGCCGGCGTGCGGCTCCCGCCGCTTTGGGCGGCGCTCGGCGTGTCGCAGATCGCGCCGCTCGTGCCGTACGTCCTGCTCGTCGCCATGTTGGCCTGCCGCCCGCGCGGGCTCATGGGCAGGCGCGAAGACGATGCGTAGCGCCATGACCGAACCGCCGCGCGATCGGCAGGGTCGACCCCCCATGCGCGCTCGCTCGATCGGCCGGTGGGCGCCGTGGGCCGCTCTGGCGCTGTTGCTGGCTGCGCCGCCTTTCGTCGTGCAGCAGGGCTGGCTGTTCGCCTATCTGGCGCAAGCGGCCGCGATGATCGTGTTCGCGCTGTCGTACAACTTGCTGCTTGGCGAAACCGGCTTGCTTTCGTTTGGTCACGCGGCCTATGCAGGCCTTGGCGCGTTCGTCGCCGCGCATCTGTTCAATCGCTTCGGCATGGCGCTGCCGTGGCTGCCGCTCGTGGGCGGCGTTGCGGGCGCGGCGTTCGGTGTGCTGTTCGGTTTGGTCGCCACGCGGCGTGCCGGGACGGCGTTTGCGATGATCACGCTCGGGATGGGCGAGCTCGTCGCCGCCGCCGTATGGACGCTGCCCGAAGGTTTCGGCGGTGCAGCCGGCGTCGCGATCGATCGCGGCAGCGGCCCGCCATGGGGAGCCCTCACGTTCGGGCCGCAGCGTCAGGCCTATGCGCTCATCGCCGGATGGGCGGCGCTATCGATCGTCGCCATGTTCGCGCTCACGCGCACGCCGCTCGCTCGGATCGCCAACGCCGCGCGCGACGACGCTACGCGCGTGGCCGCGCTCGGCATCGATCCGCGCCGCATTCGCCTGGTCATGTTCGTTTTCGCCGCCTTTTTCGCGGGGGTGGCCGGCACGCTTACCTTGATTGATGTCGAACTCGCTTCGTCCGAAAGCGTCGCGATGACGCGTTCGGGCGCGGTGCTGATTGCGACCGTCATCGGCGGCTCGTCGACATTTTTTGGGCCAGCGGTCGGCGCGATCGTGCTGACGGGGCTCAGTGTCGCGCTGGCGAGCGTCACGCGTGCGTGGCCCGTGTATCTGGGCATGCTTTTCATCGCGGTGGTCTTGCGGTTGCCGCAAGGCGTGGCGGGATGGTGGGCGGCGCATCGCGCGCGCGTCGAACGATACGGCGGCGGGCGGCTCGCGCTCGCGTATGGGCTCGGCTTCGCGATGGCGGCGGCGTGGCTCGCGGCGCTCGTCATCGCCGTGGAATCGCTTTATGCTCGCCGTTTTGCCGCCGACGCGGGGGGCGTCTGGCAGGTAGGGCGGTTCGCTTTCGACCTTGGCGCGGCGTCGACCTGGTGGGCGATTGCCGTGCTCGCCGCCGCGGGTGGCGCGATGCGTTTCGGCCTGCGTGCGGTGGTGGCGAGCAAGGACCGATCATGACGACTTCCGTTGCGTTGCGGCTCGAAGGCATCGCTCGCCGCTTCGGCGCGACGCATGTGCTGAGCGGCGTCGATCTCTCGATCGTCGAAGGCGAACGCCATGCTTTGATCGGTCCGAACGGCGCGGGGAAGTCGACGCTGTTCAACGTCATCGGCGGCGCACTGCGGCCCCATGCGGGCAGCGTTTGGCTCGATGGGGCGGACGTGACGGGGCGTAGCCCGCATCGGCTCGCGCACGCGGGCCTTGGCCGCAGCTTCCAAACGACGCGTGTGTTCTCGCGCCTGACCGTGTTCGAGAATGTGCGTTGCGCGCTTGAGTGCGGTGTCGCCTTGGCGCGCACAGGCCCACGGGCGCTCGCGCGATCGTCGACATGGACGCACTGGTGGCGGCATTCGCGCGAGATCGACGAACGGGCTTGGCGCATGCTCGCCGATCTCGGCCTCGAGCAGGCGGCGAGCACGCCCGCGGGTGCGCTCGAATACGGCGCGCAGCGCAGGCTCGATCTCGGCATTGCATGGGCGAGCGGTGCGCGCACGCTGCTTCTCGACGAGCCGACCGCCGGTATGAATCGCGACGAAGCTGCGCGGACGATAGAGTGGCTGCGCACGATGAGCGCCGGCAAGACGCTCGTTGTGATCGAGCACGACATGGATGCTGTGTTCGCGCTCGCCGATCGCGTTTCGGTGCTGGTGCAAGGCCGTATCATCGCGACGGGGACGCCCGCCGAAATTCGTGTCGACGAGCGCGTGCGCGAGGCCTATCTCGGCGCACCACCGGGTGAGGCGGCGCAATGACGGCCCTCTTGAGCGCGCGCTCGGTCAGCGCTTGGTACGGCGACGCGCAGGTCCTGCACGGCGTCGATTTGCGTGTCCATGCGGGCGAACTCGTCTTGCTGTGCGGCCGCAACGGTTCCGGGCGCTCGACGTTGGCGAAGGCGCTCGTCGGCCTGGTGCGCCGCTCGGGCTCGATCCAATTCGCGGGCGAGGAGACGATCGATCGCTCGACGTTCGAGATCGCGCGTAAAGGGATCGGTTACGTCGCCGAGCAGCGCGACGTGTTCCCGACGTTATCGGTCGAAGAGAACCTGCGGCTCGGGATCCTGCCGGGCGCATCGGGCTCGGCGACGCGCCGGATCGACGAAGCGCTCGAGCGCTTTCCGATGCTGGCGCGGCGGCGCAAGACCCGCGCGGGTGCGCTATCGGGTGGCGAGCAGCAGATGCTGGTGCTGGCCCGCGCGCTGATGGGCGAGCCACGCTTGCTCATCGTCGACGAGCCGACCGAGGGGCTCGCGCCGCAGGCCGTCGCCGCCGTGGAGCAATGCTTGAAGAGCCTGTGCGCTCGCGGCGGCGCAGTGCTGCTGATCGAGCAGCGGCTGACCATGGCGCACCGCTTGGCCGATCGCGCGGCGGTGATGGGGCATGGACGAATCGTGTTCGACGGCGCGCTCGATACGCTCGACGCACGCACCGTCGACGAATGGATCGCCTTGGGTGGCGGACGCTGATCGCGAAGGCGCGTGCGTTAGAGAAGGACGTACGGATTCGCTGCCTCGCTACCTCCTTATCACGCGTCCCGCTTCGCGATCCAATCGTGCGCCGGGTCGTTCTTGAAATGCCACACGCGCCGCGGGCCCGCCATCACATTCAGGTAGTACGAGTCGTATCCGTACGGTACGACAACCGGGTGATAGCCGCGCGGCACCATGACGACGTCGTGATTTTCAACGGCCATCGATTCGTCCAAGTCGCGCGCGTCGGTGTAGACACGCTGGAACGCGAAGCCTTGAGGCGGATCGAGTCGATGGTAGTACGTCTCTTCGAGTGCGCTCTCCTGCGGAATCCGATCGGCATCATGCTTGTGCGGCGGGTAGCTCGACGAGTGGCCGCTCGGCGTGCGCACTTCGACGACGAGCAGCGATTCGGCGGGCTCGGTTTGGGGAAGAATGTCGCAGACGTAGCGCGTATTCGCCCCTTTGCCTCGCACGGAGCGCTTCATCCGCGAGGGCTCGATGAGTCGCGTTGGATAGCGGCCTTCGGCCGGCGCGCTGGCCACGCCGAGTTCGGCATCGCGTTCGGCACGCACCGTCGCGCGAACGTGCGGGGGCACATAAAGCGCGTACGGCGCGGCGTCTTCGAACACACTGTCGCGTGCGCCGATGCTTGCATAGCGCTGGCCGTCCGCGTCGATGGTGACGGCGCCCGACAGCACGACGATGCACGATTCGCGCGCCGCTTCGTGCACGTAAAGCACTTCGTCTTTTGCAAGCCGATAGGCCGCGAACCCGACATAGCGCCACTCGGCCATCTCCGGCGTGACGCGCGCGATGGTCATGCCCTCGCGCTGGGCTTTGACGAGCAGGCTCATGCGATTTCCTTTGCGTTCCGAGGTGCGTTCACCTCATCGACGAGCGCACGCAGTGTCCGATAGCCCAGTTGCGCATACTCGTAGCTGGGCGCGACGGCCGGATCTTGCTCGGCTTCGACGACAAGCCAGCCACGATAGCCATGCCGTTTCAAGCTCGCGATGACGGCCGCGAAATCGACAGCGCCGTCTCCCGGTACGGTGAACGCGCCGTTGATGACGGCTTCGAGAAAGCTCCAATCGCGATTGCGCGCGAGCTTGACGATCTCAGGCCGTACGTCTTTGCAATGCACGTGGCAAACGCGTGGCGCATACGCTTCGAGCATCGCGAGCGGATCGCCGCCCGCGAACGTGATGTGCCCCGTATCGAGCAGCAGACCCACCGCATCGCTCGTGCGCTTCATGAGGTGATCGACATCGGCCGATGTTTCGACATAGGCGCCCATGTGGTGGTGGTACGCCACGCGCACCCCGTGCGACAGCGTATAGCGCGCGAATCGCTCGACGCGTTCGGCGTAGGCGTCCCATTGGGCATCCGCGAAAAAGCGCGGACGCTGATA
>JBQCDS010000670.1:0-4731 GCA_051961035.1 Trinickia sp.
ATGAGGTCGAAAGATGACGGGTGTGGCTGAAGGGGCGATGCGGGGCACCGCCGGGCAGACGGATCAGCGTGCGAGGCCGCGGCAGAAATCGACGATGCGCTTGGCGCCGTCGACGCATTCGTCCACGTCGGCCACGAGCGCCATGCGAACGAAATTGCGGCCAGGGTTCACGCCGTGCGCGGTGCGCGCGAGATACGAGCCGGGCAGAACCGTCACATTATAGTCGGCGTACAAGCGCTGGGCGAACTCGGTGTCGGTCAAGCCCGTGCGTTCGACGTTCGCCCAGAGGTAGAACGCCGCGTCGGGCAGGCGGACATCGAGCACGTGGGCGAGCATCGGCGTGACCGTCGAAAACTTGGCGACGTACTTGGCGCGATTCTCGCGCACGTGCGCTTCGTCGCCCCAAGCCGCGACGCTGGCCGCCTGATAAACGGGCGAGAGCGCGGCACCGTGATAAGTGCGATAGAGCAGGAAGCGCTTGAGCAGTGTCGCGTCCCCCGCCACGAAGCCCGAACGCATGCCGGGCACGTTCGAGCGCTTGGATAGGCTCGACAGCATGATGAGCCGCTCGAAGCCTCGCCCTAGCAGGTGCGCCGCCTGGAGGCCGCCCAGCGGCGGATCGGCTTCGTCGAAATAGATTTCCGAATAGCATTCGTCCGACGCGATCACGAACCCGTGCTTGTCCGACAGCGCAAAGAGCTCGCGCCAATCGTCGAGCGTGAGCACCGCTCCGGTCGGATTGCCCGGCGAGCAGACATAGAGCAGCTGGGTGCGCGCCCAGACGTCGTCGGGTACCGCGCCGTAATCGCAGGCGAAGTTGCGGGCGGGATCGCTGTTGACGAAGTAGGGCTCGGCGCCCGCAAGCAGGGCCGCGCCTTCATAGATCTGATAAAACGGGTTCGGGCACACTACGACGGCGCCGGGCAGCGTGCCGTCGACCACCGTCTGCGCGAGCGCGAACAACGCCTCGCGCGAACCGGAAACGGGCAGCACCTGCGTGACGGCATCGAGCGCGGGCAGGCCGTAGCGGCGCATCGCCCAGGCGGCGATCGTTTCGCGCAGCGCGGCCGAGCCGAGGGTGGCCGGGTAGGTCGACAGCGTACCCAGCGAGGCGACGACGGCCTCCCGAATCAGCGCCGGAGTGGGGTGCTTCGGCTCGCCGATGCCGAAACTGATAGGTGGGATATCGGCGGGCGGCGTCGCGTCTTTCAGCAGCGCGCGCAGCTTTTCGAACGGATAGGGCTGGAGGCGATCGAGTAGCGGGTTCACGTCGGGCTCGGCGGGCACGGTTGCGAGGACGCTCGTTGCATGCGATGCAGGCGCGCGGCCCTCGTGGGAAAAGGGCGCCATTATAGCTCGTCGCGGGGTCACGGCCGGGCGCATCCTGCCTGTCGCGGCCACGCCCGAGGCGGCGCGGCGAGCCTGCGATGGTATGATTGCCACTTGCTCGCGGGGCGCGCGCTCGATACCGAGAGTGCATGCCATTCGCGACCCGAAAAAGCAGCGCGGCGACGCCCCGCCGCGCATGCGCCGCGCCGGCACCATGCGTGCCGATCGGTTGCATGCGTGGGCAAGGTCGGCCGCGTTTTTGTTCGACTCTTCAAAACAGCGATATCGCCGTGCGCCTGACCTCGATCAAACTCGCTGGCTTCAAGTCCTTCGTCGATCCCACGCATTTCCAGGTCCCGGGTCAGCTCGTCGGCGTGGTGGGCCCGAACGGATGCGGCAAGTCCAACATCATCGATGCCGTGCGCTGGGTGCTCGGCGAGTCGCGCGCCTCGGAGCTGCGCGGCGAGTCGATGCAGGACGTCATCTTCAACGGCTCGACGGCGCGCAAGCCCGGCAGCCGCGCCAGCGTCGAACTCGTGTTCGACAACTCCGAAGGCCGCGCGGCCGGGCAGTGGGGGCAGTACGGCGAAATCGCCGTCAAACGCGTCCTCACGCGCGACGGCACCTCGAGCTACTACATCAACAACCTGCCCGCGCGGCGGCGCGACATTCAGGACATCTTCCTCGGTACGGGTCTCGGGCCGCGTGCGTACGCGATCATCGGCCAAGGCATGATCGCGCGCATCATCGAAGCGAAGCCGGAAGAGCTGCGCGTGTTCCTCGAAGAGGCCGCGGGGGTGTCGAAGTACAAGGAGCGTCGGCGCGAGACCGAAAACCGCTTGCACGATACGCGCGAGAACTTGACGCGCGTCGAGGACATCGTGCGCGAACTCGGCACCAACCTCGAAAAGCTCGAGGGGCAGGCCATCGTGGCAACGAAGTTCAAGGAACTGCAGAGCGACGGCGAAGAGAAGCAGCGTTTGCTGTGGCTCCTGCGTAAGAACGAGGCGGCTGCCGAGCAGGGCCGTCAGCAGCGTCTCATCGCCGAAGCGCAAATCGATCTGGAAGCGCAGACGGCGAAGCTGCGCGAGGTCGAAGCCGATCTCGAGACGCTGCGCGTGGCGCACTACGCGGCCAGCGATGCGATGCAAGGCGCGCAAGGCTCGCTCTATGAAGCCAATGCCGAGGTGAGCCGGCTCGAGGCCGAAATCAAGTTCGTCATCGAATCGCGCAACCGCGTGCAGGCGCAGATCGCGGCGCTCACGGCGCAGCGCGAGCAGTGGCAGGCCCAGGCCGAGAAGGCCCGCGACGATTTGGAGCAGGCCGAGGAGCAGCTCGCCGTCGCCGAGGAAAAGGCCGCGCTGGCCGAAGACGAGGCCGCGGCCAAGCACGACGAGCTGCCCGCGCTCGAAGCGCGGTGGCGCGACGCGCAAGCACAATTGAACGAGGAACGTTCGGGCATCGCGCAGACGGAACAGGCGCTCAAGCTGGAGGCCGCGCATCAGCGCAACGCCGACCAACAATTGCTGCAGTTGCAGCAGCGCCACGAGCGGCTCAAGTCCGAGGCGGGGGGGCTCGACGTACCGGACGAAGCGCAGCTCGAAGAGCAGCGGATGCAGCTCGCCGAGCAGGAAGAAATCCTCAGCGAAGCGCAGGCGCGATTGACGGACGCGCAGGAGACGCTGCCGCGCATCGAGGAGGAACGGCGCGAGGCGCAGGCGCGCGTGCAATCCGAGGGCGCGCAGATTCACCAATTCGAGGCGCGGCTCGTTGCGCTCAAGCAACTGCAGGAAAACGTGCAGACGGAGGGCAAGATCCAGCCCTGGCTCGATAAGCACGAGCTCGCGGCGTTGCCGCGCCTGTGGAAGAAGCTGCATGTCGAGGCGGGCTGGGAAGCCGCGCTGGAATCGATCCTGCGCGAGCGGCTGGCCGCGCTCGAGATTTCGAATCTCGACTGGGTGCGCGCATTCGCGAACGATGCGCCGCCGGCCAAGCTGGCCTTTTACGCGCCGCCGCCCGCCGGCGCGCCGCGCGACACGCCGGCAGGTCTGACGCCGCTGCTCTCGCTCGTGCGCATCGACGACGCCGGCTTGCGCGCCGTGCTGAACGAATGGCTGGCCGGGGCCTACGTGGCCGACGATCTGACGAAAGCGCTCGCGATGCGCTCGCAGTTGCCCGAAGGGGCGATGCTCGTCGTCAAGGCTGGGCACGTGGTGACGCGCGTCGGCGTGCAACTGTACGCGGCCGATTCCGAGCAGGCCGGCATGCTTGCACGTGCGCAGGAAATCGAAAATCTCACGCGCCAATTGCGTGCGCAGACCTTGCTTGCCGACGAGGCGAAGACAGCCGCGATTCGCGCCGAGGCGGCGCATACCCAGGCGTCTCAAGCCGTGACCGATGCGCGCGCGCAAGTGGAGCGCGCGACGCAGCGTGTGCATGCGTTGCAGCTCGAGGTGCTCAAGCTGGCGCAAGCGCACGAGCGCTACACGCAGCGCAGCACGCAGATTCGCGAGGAACTCGAAGAGATCACGGCGCAAATCGACGAGCAGCGCGCGCAGCGCGCCGAATCGGAGGCCAACTTCGAGCGCCACGACGGCGAACTCGCGCAATTGCAAGCCCGCTTCGAAGAGAACCAACTGGCGTTCGAATCGCTCGACGAAAGCTTGTCGGCGGCGCGCACGCAAGCGCGCGATCTCGAGCGCGCGGCCACCGATGCGCGCTTCGCCGCGCGCAACATGGTCACCCGCATCGATGAACTGAAACGCAGCATTCAAGTCGCTCACGAGCAGAGCGAGCGTATCGCCGGAACGTTGGAAGACGCTCGCGCCGAGCTCGAAACGATCAATGAGCAGACGACGCACACCGGTTTGCAAGACGCGCTCGAAGTGCGGGCGCAGAAAGAGGCGTCGTTATCGGCGGCGCGTCACGAACTCGACGATCTGACCGCGAAGTTGCGTCAGGCCGACGAAACCCGGCTGACGGCCGAGCGCTCGCTACAGCCGCTGCGCGACCGAATCACCGAGTTGCAGCTCAAGGAGCAGGCCGCGCGTATCGCCGGCGAGCAGTTCATCGAGCAGTTGCAAGCGGCGGGCGTCGACGAAAGCGCGTTGCAGGCGAAGCTCTCGCCCGATATGAAGCCGTCGTACCTTCAAGGCGAAGTCACGCGCATCAACAACGCGATCACGGCGCTCGGCCCCGTCAACATGGCGGCGCTCGACGAACTCGCGGCGGCCAAGGAGCGCAAGGCGTTCCTCGACGCGC
This sequence comes from Trinickia sp., assembly GCA_051961035.1. Lineage (GTDB taxonomy): Bacteria > Pseudomonadota > Gammaproteobacteria > Burkholderiales > Burkholderiaceae > Trinickia. The sequence continues at coordinate 4,591 of JBQCDS010000670.1, forward strand.
AGTCGGAAGACTTGACGCGCGCCATCGAAACGCTCGAAGACGCGATCCGCAAGATCGACCAGGAAACGCGCACGTTGCTGCAAGGCACCTTCGACGAAGTCAACCGGCATTTCGGCGAGCTGTTCCCGCGCCTGTTCGGCG
>JBQCDS010000671.1:0-5734 GCA_051961035.1 Trinickia sp.
CTTCATTCAGTTCGATCAAATCGAAATCGCTGATCTTGAGGCCGAGCCGTTCCATCAGCTTGCGCGTCGCCGGCACCGGGCCGATGCCCATGATCCGCGGCGGAACGGCCGCGGACGCAAGCCCAAGGATCCGCGCCCGCGGGTGAAGGCCGTGCCGTTTCACGGCCAGCTCGGACGCCAGGATCATCGCGGCCGCGCCGTCATTGACACCCGACGCATTGCCGGCCGTTACGGTGCCATCCTGACGCACCACGCCTTTGAGCTTGGCCAGCGCTTCGAGCGTCGTCGCACGCGGATGCTCGTCCTTCAAGACGACGATCGGCTCGCCCTTCTTCTGCGCAACCGCGACGGGGACGATCTCCTCGGCAAAGCGGCCGCTCTCTTGGGCCGCGGCGGCGCGCTGCTGGCTGCGCAGCGCAAACGCGTCCTGGTGTTCGCGATCGATGCCGAATTCGGTCGCCACGTTCTCGGCCGTTTCAGGCATCGAATCGACGCCGTACAGTGCCCGCATCGCCGGATTGACGAAGCGCCAACCAATCGTCGTGTCTTCGATCTTCGCCGCGCGGCTGAATGCCGTCTCGGCCTTGCCCATGACGAACGGTGCGCGGCTCATGCTCTCCACGCCGCCCGCGATCATCAGCTCGGTTTCGCCGCTCTTGATGGCGCGAGCCGCGATACCGAGCGCGTCCAGTCCCGAACCGCAAAGGCGATTCACGGTACTGCCCGGCACGGCTTCGGGCAAGCCCGCCAACAAGCTGGCCATGCGCGCGACGTTGCGATTGTCTTCGCCTGCTTGGTTCGCGCAACCATAGACGACGTCGTCGATCGCACCCCAATCCACTTGCGCGTTCCGTTGCATGAGTGCCTTGATGGGCACGGCACCGAGATCGTCGGCGCGCACGCTCGCAAGCGCGCCCGCATAGCGACCGATAGGAGTCCTAACTGCATCACAGATGAAAGCGCTTTCCATGGAATTTCCTCGCGACAAGCATGAGCACATGCACCGAATGTTGGAGTGGCGAGTCGTCACCGTCAAGTGCGATTAACAGAATAACGTGCGATAATCGCGCATCTGCGGCCGATATTCGCCCTGCCCCCGCGCATGCATGAACGCACGCTTGCGCGCGATCGACAGGCCGGTACCGCTACCATCCACAGAGCCCAGGGGGTTGCCATGAAACGAGCGAGCCGCGAGCCGGCAGCGGAAACACCGGAAGAAACTGTCGGAAGCACCGGAAACACCGAGCCCGACAACATCGGCTCGCGTGAACCCACGACGGCCGGCGACCCCAATTACATGACTTCGCTAGAGCGCGGCTTAGCCGTGCTCCAAGCGTTCTCGCAAGAGCGTCGCGTCTTGACGACGTCTCAGATTAGCCAACGCACGGGCATTCCGCGCGCCGCCGTTCGGCGCTGTCTTTACACACTCGCGAAGCTCGGATTCGTGACCGAGGAGGACAACCGTTTATTCTCGTTGCGGCCACGCGTGTTGAAGCTAGGCCATGCCTATCTGGCCACGACGCCGCTAGCACATGCGGCGCAACCCGTGCTGCGCCACATCAGCGGCACGCTCAACGAATCGAGTTCGGTCGCGATTCTCGATGGCGACGAAATCCTGTATATCGCGCGTGCCTCGACGTCGCGCATCATGTCGATCGATCTGCACATCGGTAGCCGATTGCCTGCCTATTGCACGTCGATGGGCCGCGTGTTGCTCGCCGAGTTCAGCGAGGACGCGCTCGACGAGTACTTGGGCCGCACGAAGCTGATTCAATACACGCAGCACACCGTCGTTTCACGCGAGGGTTTGCACAGCACGCTGGAATCGGTACGCAACAACGGCTATGCGCTCGTCGATCAGGAGTTGGAGATCGGCCTGCGCTCGATCGCCGTGCCGCTTTACGGTTCGGAAGGGCGGGCCGTTGCCGCGCTCAATGTCGGCGTGCAGGCGGCGCGTGTATCGATCGCGGAAATGGAAAACCGCGTCTTGCCCGTGTTGCGCGAAGGCGCGCAGGAGTTGGCGCTGCTTGGGGTTTGACAGCCGCAATCGGCTTCGGCTGCCTCAAACAAAATGCAGCGCGATGCCGCCGAGCGTGCCGTAGTCGACATGGAAGGTATCTCCGGCACGGGCGGGAATCGGGGCGGTAAACGACCCGCTGAGAACGACATCGCCCACGTTCAGCATTTCGTCGTACGGCGCGATCTTATTGGCAAGCCACGCTACGCCCGTGGCGGGATGACCCAGCACCGCCGCGGCGAGCCCGCTCTCTTCCACCACGCCGTTTTTGTACAAAAGCGCACCGATCCAACGCAAATCGACATCCATGGGCCGCACGGGCCGCCCGCCTGTCACAATGCCGGCATTCGCCGCGAAATCCGCAATCGTGTCGAACACTTTCCTCGGCGCCTTCGTTTCGCGATCGAACTGTTCGATTCGCGCATCGATGATCTCGACGGCGGGCGTCACGTAAGCGGTCGCGCCGAGCACGTCGAATAGCGTGACACCCGGGCCTCTTAACGGCTTGCCCAGGATAAAGGCCAATTCGACTTCGACGCGCGGCGCGATGAATCGATCGGCGCAAATGTCGCTCCCGCTCTCGATGAACATGCTGTCGAGCAATGGGGCGTAGTCGGGTTCGTCGATTTGCGACGAGCGCTGCATGGCACGCGAGGTCAAGCCGATCTTGCGGCCTTTGATGACATGGCCTTCGGCCAACTTGATCTTCACCCATTCGCGCTGAATCGCATAGCCATCCTCGATCGTCATGTGAGGGTAGGCCAACGAGAAGTGCCGCAGTTGCGTTCGGCTCTTTTGCGCCTGATCCAGATCGTGCGCAAGCTCACGGATTGTCTTCGCGTGCAGCATTTCGGCCTTTCTCCGCCCGGTCAGCGCTTGAATCGCGCATGCAAGTTGTTGTGCTTCCAAGTGCCCGCTTCGCCGAACTCAATGATTTCGAGCGATAGCGCGAGCCCCCGTTTTTCGAACTGCTCGGCGAAATGCGCTTTCATTACCGTGAATAGCGCATCGCCCGTTGCAGTGCGCGTGGCCTGCGACCGGCCGACGGCCATCTTGAGGATGCCGTGGGCAAACGCCGCGTCGTCCAAGCTGCCGTCGGCGATGCAATAGTGCGTGCAGGCCACCGCACGCACGCGAATGCCGCCGCGGGGAAATACGCGTATTCCGTTCTCGGTTTGTTCGTCGAGGCAGATCGCGAGCTTGCGGCAAAGCAAATCGATGTGCTCGTCGGTCGAGAGATTGCTACTGTATTCAAGCGTCAAATGCGGCATCGTGGCGGCCTCCTCAGTTAGGCGGGCAGCGGCGTGACGGGAAAAATCGCATTGATCTGCCCGGTGCCCGAGCTGCCGAAGTACGGTGTGACGATTTCAGCGCGACCCTCATAGCGGTCCCAACCAAGCGCCCCCAGCAGCATCGCGGTGTCGTGCATGCCGCCCTCGCCCCAGCACTTCTCGCTGTAAAGCGGCAACATCGCGCAAAAGTTTTTCCAGTCGCCGCGTTCCCACATCGACACCACGTGCCGATCCACCTGTTCGAGGAACGGATCCCATACCTTGTGCATGAACTGATCGGCGGTGCCGTTATTCGCAAAGTGATGGCTCAGCGAACCGCTCGCCAAAATCGCCACCGTGCCGTCGTATCGTTGCTCTATCGCCTCGCGCACGGCAAGCCCGAAGCGCGCGCTGGTAGACAGCTCATGCCACATGCACCAGCCTGCAACCGACACCGTCTTGAAGTGCTGATCGTCGTTCATGTAGCGCATCGGCACGAGCGTCCCGTATTCGAGATCGAGCGACGTTTCGCTATGCGCGCGCGTCTTCACGCCACGCTCATTCGCGGCCTCGGCGATCAGCTTCCCAAGCTCGACGTTGCCGGGGTACGCGTACGCCATGTTGTTGATGAAATGAGGCAATTCGTTGCTCGTATAGATGCCCTCGAAACGCGGTGCGCAGTTGATGTGATATTCGCTGTTGACAAGCCAATGCACGTCGAACACGACGATCGTATCCACGCCAAGCGCTCGGCAGCGCCTGCCGATTTCATGGTGGCCGTCGATCGCCGCCTGCCGGCAGCCCTTATGCGGTCCATCCAGCTCGGATAGATACAGCGAAGGGACATGAGTGACCTTTGCAGCTAGGGCGAGCTTTCCCAATTTCGATCTCCGGTGCTATTGCTGCCTTGCGCCTCACGCGCCCCACTTCGGAATGGGATGCGCACCGTGCGATACGCAAACGTTCTTAGGCTCGAGGAAGACCTCATAGCTCCACGTTCCTCCCTCGCGCCCAACGCCGGATGCCTTAGTGCCGCCGAACGGCTGACGCAGATCGCGCACGTTCTGGCTATTCACAAAGCACATTCCCGCTTCGATCGCGGCCGAAACACGCAGCGCGCGGCCGGCGTTCTCGGTCCACACATAGCTCGACAGGCCGTACGCAATGTCGTTGGCAATACGGATCGCATCGGCTTCATCGTCGAACGGAATCAAGCACGCCACGGGACCGAAGATTTCCTCCTGGGCGATCTTCATTCGATTATCGACATCGAGAAAGACGGTCGGCCGCACGAAGTTTCCGTTCTTCACGTGCTGCGGCACCGCCGGTGCATCGAGGCCGCCGCAGGCGAGCGCGGCGCCTTCGATGGCCCCGAGTTCGATGTAGCCGCGCACTTTCGCAAGGTGCCCTCGGCTGATCATGGGACCGATGACAGTGCCTTCGTCGAACGGATCGCCCACCGCGATACGTTTGGCACGCTCGACGAAACGATCGGCGAACGTCGCGTAAATCGACTTGTGCACGAGGATTCGCGAACCTGCCGTGCAGCGCTCGCCGTTGTTCGAGAAAATCATGAATACGGCGGCGTCGAGCGCACGTTCGAAATCGGCGTCGTCGAAGATGACGAACGGCGATTTGCCGCCGAGCTCCATCGAAAACTTCTTCAAGCCGGCGGTTCGAACGATCCGTTGACCGGTGGCGGTTGAACCGGTGAACGAAACGGCACGAACATCCGGATGCGCGACCAAGGGCTCGCCCGTGTCCTTTCCATACCCGTGCACCACGTTCAGCACGCCCGCCGGGATACCCGCCTCGAGCGCGAGATGGCCGAGCATCGACGCCGTGAGCGGCGACAGCTCGCTCATCTTCAAGACGGCAGAATAGCCGAATGCGAGACACGGTGCGACCTTCCAGGTCGCGGTCATGAACGGGACATTCCACGGCGAAATCAACGCGCAGACGCCGACGGGATGAAACAGCGTGTAGTTCAGATGGGTGGACGTGGAATACGTATGTCCGTCCACTCGCGTGCACATCTCGGCGAAGTACGTGAAGTTCTCCGCCGCGCGCGGCACCAATTGCTTGCGCGTCTGCGAAATGGTCTGCCCCGTGTCGCGCGTTTCCATCTCCGATATTTCGGGAACGTGCTGCGCGATCAGTTCGCCCAGTTTGCGGATCGCCTTTGCGCGTTCGCTAGCCGGCTTGCCTGCCCATGCGGGAAATGCGCGCTTCGCGGCAAAAACGGCCGCATCGATATCCTGAGGCGTGCCGCTCGCCACTTCGGCCAGAACCTCCTGCGTGGCCGGGTTCACGGTTTCGAAGTAGGTGCTCGCGGCTTTCGCTTTGCCATCGATCAGGTGTTCGATTCGCATGAGTTTCCTAAGCAATTCGAAATTCGAAATTCGAACGGACGAGCGGTCAAGCGCGGTTGAAATCCGCGTCGGAT
>JBQCDS010000672.1:0-2622 GCA_051961035.1 Trinickia sp.
TGACGCAAGCGCCGAGCCCGACGCTGAGCGTCAGGCCCGCATGGGCGAACACGGGCACGAAAACGTAGTTGGACAACTGCGTCACGACGAGCACCGCGATACCGATCTTCACCGGCGTCTTGATGTCTTGCTTGGCGTAAAAGCCCGGCGCGAGAATCTTTATGAGGATGAGCCCGATCAACCCGACCCCGTAAGCAGTCAACGCCCGGCCCACCATGACGACGGAGTGAGCGTCGAAGCGGCCGTAGTCGAACAACGCCGCCGTGAGCGGCTGCGCAAAGACGAACAGCGCGAGCGCGCTCGGCATGGCGAGCAAAAACGTCACACGCAGGCCCCAATCGAGCAGCGAGGAATATTCGTGCGGATCTTCGTCGGCATGGGCCTTGGCTAAGCTTGGCAGCAGGATCGTGCCGAGCGCGACGCCGAGCAAGGCGGTCGGAAACTCCATGAGCCGATCGGCATAGTAGATCCACGAGACGGCGCCAGGGCCCAGGTGCGACGCGATGTTGGTGTTGATGATGAGGCTCAGCTGCGCCACCGACACGGCAAACGTGGCGGGCACCATCTTCAGCAGCACACGCTTGACGCCGCGATGAGCGAGCGCGGCGATCGGATTCAGACCGAGGCGCGGCGCCATGTCGATCTTGCGAAGCCCCGGTAGCTGCGCGACGAACTGCAGCACGCCGCCAACGACGACCGCCCACGCCAGCGCGTAGACGGGCACCTTCATATGCGGTGCGACGAAGACAGCTGCGATGATGAATACGATGTTCAGCAGCACCGGCGCGAACGCGGGCAGCGAGAATTTGCCGTACGTATTCAGTACGCCGGCGGCCAAGGTCGTGAGCGAAATGAAGATGATGTACGGGAACATGATCTGCGTCATGGTCACCGCGAGCACGAACGCCTGCCCGTCGGAGCGCAACCCCGCCGCGACCACGAACACGACCCACGAGGCGGCCGCGATGCCCAGCACCGAGATGGCGGCGAGCGTCCAAGCCAGGACGGTCGACATCGCGTCGACGAGCGCCTTGGTCGCATCGTGTCCTTGTTGGCTCTTGAATTCGGCCAGGATCGGCACGAATGCTTGCGAGAACGCCCCTTCGGCTGACATGCGCCGCAGCAGGTTCGGAATGCGGAAGGCGACGTAGAATGCGTCGGTGAATTGACTGGCGCCGAACGCACGGGCGATCAACGTTTCACGGGCCAGACCGGTCACGCGCGACAGCAGCGTGAAGCCGCTGACCGTCAGCAGGGCTCGGAAAAGATTCATGGGGGGCAATTATACGGACGCCGACGGCCCGCTCCAGCTTTGAGGCTGGTCGGCCGCGCCCCCGCCGACTGGGCGGGTTTCGAAACGTCGGCATCAGGCCGAACGACATCCGGCCCCCTTCGACCGCGGGCGCCGCGATGGGTTGCAGCGGTGCGAAATTTGGGCCAAAGGTGACGCGCCATAGCAGCGATGTGCGGCGCCGCGGCATAGGCAAACGTCCGGTCCGACCCCCTGGGCGCGCTTCGCTCGCACTTGCCATGTATCTGATTTTGTTGCTATACTCGCGCGTTTCGAAGCTCGACCTCGGTCTCCAGCCGGCCTTGACGCATTTTCGGCCGGCCCGGGCAGTCGGCTGAGGGGCCGGGCCGGCCAAGGGCCCAACGGCAAGCGTCAGGCAGTGGTCCGCTTGTCGCCGTGTTCGCGGCAATGCTCGACATATGCGCGACATATGCGCGACACTCAAGAACACGCCGCGCCGTATATTTGCGCTTCCGGGCAATCGCTTCCGGAAGTTCGAACCAAAAGTGGCACTCGATCGGCCAACCGGCCGGGCGCCGAAACAGTACAGGACAAGGAACTCTCATGGCTAACTCCGCACAAGCACGCAAGCGCGCCCGTCAGGCCGCCAAGGCGAACTCGCATAACTCGGCCCTGCGCTCGAAGTACCGCACGGCAGTCAAGGCTGTCCGCAAGGCGATCGAAGCCGGCGACCAAGCCAAGGCAGCGGAGCTTTTCCGCGCATCGGCAAAGACGATGGACATCATCGCCGACAAAAAGATCGTTCATAAGAACAAGGCCGCTCGCCATAAGAGCCGCCTGGCCTCAGCGCTCAAGGGCCTGCAAGCCGCAGCTGCGCAGTAAGTTTTGCCCCGCGCGAGGCGCTGATCGCCTCGCCGAGCACGGCGCGCGATCAGCGCATCCGCCGCCGCCGGCACTTATCTGCCAACAAAAAAAGCCCGCATTCAATGTGCGGGCTTTTTTGCGTGCCTCTTTTGCGTGCCTCTTTTGCGTGCCTCTTTTGCGTGCCTCATTCGGCGGCGCGCTCATTCGGCGCGCGCGGTCGTTCCTCGTCGCTCGTTCACGACTCGGGACCGCCGTTGCGCGCGCCTCATTCGACCGGGCCTTCGCTGCCCGCTTCTTAGCGATTATCTCTTCTGCACGGCCCCATGTTCGTCCGGCAACTCGCAGGCCTCGGTGTCGACGTGGTCGTTGTCCTTCGCGAAATTCATGACGAAGTCGAAGGCCATCGGCTCGAGCTCGCGCAACCGCGAATCGAGAATGACGCACTTGAGATCACCGAGAAGCGTGGGACGCACGTATTGCGAGTACTGCAACCGCGCATTCGGCCC
>JBQCDS010000673.1:0-2219 GCA_051961035.1 Trinickia sp.
CAACGCGGTTAATGTGCAGTAGCGAGGGCGCGGTCGATGTCATCGAACAGGCCGACAGACAACGCGATACCACGAAGTAGACCCGAATTGATTTCATGCGCAGCCAACGTCCGGTCATCTCCCGCGAGGAACCCACGAAGGATGCTATCGAGAACCCGGCTGTGTTCGATGTCGCACTCGCAGTGCAGATCGATGGTGCGCAGGTCGACGGCGCCCGCATCGTCGCCAAGCTGCCCAAGCAGATTGCGCCACATTGCATATTCACGGCTAACCCAACCCTCGATAGACGAGAACGCCGCAACAGTCAAACGATCGTTGCCCTTGCGCAGAATTTCAAAATGGCCGGCATAAAACCGTTCGGAAATTTCGCGAGACAGCATGTCGAGTTCCCGGGTGCGATCCGCACTGATCGCGCTACGATAGGCGCTTGTCTGGCGCAGCGAAAGCAGGAAGCTGCGATAGAGTTCCCCGTGATGGAATCCCCATTGCGCCTGTTTTCCCGGCTGAAATCCGATTTCCTCGAGTAAGTTTTCATAAATATGCGCCTTTGCATCGATGTCGGTGATCCGGGAGAAAAGCGCGCCGACGTAAGCATTGAAGTCGTAGACAAAATGCGCATAGAGCTCGAAGAGTTCGAATAGGCTCGTTTGCGATGCGCTGACTCGATCATTGATCGGATGATCGACGACAAGGTGCTCTCGAAGCACGAGCAGGGCGTGCGTGGACGACTGGAAGTTGGGCTCGACCCGAACTTCATGGGCGAAAGTTTGCGGTGCGTTCAAGTTCATTCTCCATGTCAGAAAATTGGAACATCACGTCTTATCCCGTCTCAGGATTCTTAATTCGGAGCGGCAAGGCGACAATTCAGGCCTTTTCCGTCGATTCGACTGTGCTTGCGTCCCATTGAGCAGCCAGCCTCGCCCGGACGTCTTTCTTCGCGATCTTGCCGTATGCCGATTTTGGCAAGGCGTCCCAGAACACAAAGTGTCGGGGGAATTTGTAGCGCGCTAGTTTTCCATCGAGGTGGTCGAGAAGCGCCTCGGGTGACGCCTCGCAGCCCGCACGCAGCACGACGACGGCTGTGCCCAGTTCTCCCCATTTCGGGTCGGGCATGCCAAGCACGGCGACTTCATGCACAGCGTCGTGAAGCAACAGGGCTTCTTCGACTTCGCGCGGATAGACATTGGAGCCGCCTGAAATGTACATATCCGAAGAGCGCCCGGTGATATACAGGAAGCCTTCCGGATCCAGATGCCCGAGATCTCCCGTGTGAAACCAGCCGTGCCTGAAGGCCCTCGTGTTCTCGTCTGGATTGTTGTCGTAGCCGGTCATCACGGCCGGCCCTCGAACGCATATCTCGCCCGTCTCGTATGGCTCGAGCCTGCGTCCGGCGTCGTCGAGAATCGCGATGTCGATGCCAGTCCGTGCGTAGCCGCAGGTGCCGCGGCGGCTGCCGGGCGCTTCGTCGTCCAGGTCGTGCAGGTGCCGGGGCAGTACGGTGATGTTGCCCGTCACCTCGCCCAGGCCGTAGTACTGCACGAGCACGCGTCCGAGTTTGCGCAGCGCGTGTTTCTGATCGGCGCGGTACATCGGCGCGCCGGCGTACACCACATATTTAAGCGAGCTGTGGTCGTAACGATCGACCGCATCGTGCTCCGTGAGCATCTTCACGATGGTGGGCACAGTGAACATGTTGTCGATGCGGTGTTGTTCGATGAGCGCCCAGACTTCTTCGGGGTCGAGCTTGTCGCTGACCGGCAGCACGCTCGCCGCGCCGCGCGCCGTGTTGACAATGGAATGGATACCGGCCCCGTGCGAAAGCGGCGCCACCACGAGTGACCGCGAACGCACGTCGAGGCCCGGCATGAGGTCCGCCAGATGGTTCGTGACGACGAATGCCATCTGGCCATGCGTGAGCGTGCCCGCCTTGGGGTGGCCGGTCGTACCCGAGGTATAGAAGAACCAGAGCGGGTCGTCGCGCTCGACGTCGACCGCCGCGAAGCGGTCCGTTGATTGCGCTGCAAGCGTTTCGTATGCGAGTTCGCCGGCGCGCGGCGTGCCCAGCGCAAGCACGTGTTCGAGCCCGGGCCATGCGGCGCGCACCGCATCGACATAGTGCTCGAAGCCATGGTCGTAAAGCATCACGCACGAGCCGCTCGAACGCCCGAGGTAAGCCGCCTCCGGCGGCGCGATGCGGCAATTCGTGGGCACCCATACAG
>JBQCDS010000674.1:0-3282 GCA_051961035.1 Trinickia sp.
GGTTTCGTCCTGCTTGCCGCGAAGCCGCCACGGGCCGAAAGCACGATGCTGGCCCCCGAAGCCGACGGCCACGATTGACTTTCATTTCGCGCTTTCGAGCAAGGAGTGTCTGACATGTCCGAAGTCCGAACCGAGTCTCACGACCGCAGCGCGCACCGGTTAGCGTTTGGCGCCGACTTGATCGGCGCGCGCGCGAACGAGGCGCCGCGCACGCGGTGTCGGCTCGGGGCGCCGTCGCGCGCAACGGTGCGGGTTGAATACGAATGCGAGGGCCGCGCACAGGTCGCGGACATGACGCCCTCGGGCGACGGCTGGTTCGAACTGCAAGCGCAATGCGGGGCGGGCACGCGCTATCGCTATCGCCTCGACGGCGACCTGGCCGTGCCGGACCCCGCGTCGCGTTTTCAGCCCGACGACGTGCACGGGCCGAGCGAAGTCGTCGATCCCCTCGCCTATCGATGGTCGAACCCCGAGTGGCTCGGCCGCCCTTGGGAAGAAATGGTGATCTACGAATTGCACGTTGGCGCGCTCGGCGGCTATGCGAATGTCGCGCGGCGCCTGTCGCACATCGCGCAACTCGGCGCGACGGCCATCGAGCTGATGCCGCTGAACGACTTTTCCGGCCGCCGCAACTGGGGCTACGACGGCGTGTTGCCGTTCGCGCCCGATTCAACCTATGGCCGCCCGGAAGAACTGAAGGCACTCATCGATCGAGCGCATGAGCTTGGGCTGGCGGTTCTGCTCGATGTCGTCTACAACCATTTCGGCTCCGACGGCAACTATCTGCGCCAGTATGCGCAGGCGTTCTTCCGCGACGACGTGCTGACGCCGTGGGGCCCCGCCATCGATTTTCGTCGCACCGAAGTGCGCGAATTCTTCTGCCAGAACGCGCTTTACTGGCTGCACGAATACCGTTTCGATGGGCTGCGGCTCGATGCCGTCCATGCAATCGGCGACGACGGCTGGCTGCGGGAGTTGTCGGACCGCGTGCATGCCTCGCTGCCGCCCGGCCGACACGTCCATCTGGTACTCGAAAACGAGCACAACACGGCGAGCCTGCTGCAAACGCACTTCGATGCGCAATGGAACGACGATGCGCACAACACGTTGCACGTACTGCTGACGGGCGAACACGAAGGCTACTATCGCGCCTATACGGAGCGGCCCATCGCCAAGCTGGCGCGCGTACTGTCCGAAGGTTTCGTTTATCAGGGCGAGCCGTCGCCGATCCACGACAACGCCCCGCGAGGCGAGCCGAGCGCGCAATTGCCGCCGACGGCCTTCGTCATGTTCTTGCAAAACCACGATCAGGTCGGCAACCGGGCATTCGGCGAGCGCTTGCGCACGTTATGCGCACCGCAGGCGTTGCTTGCAGCCACCGCGCTGCTGCTGCTTTCGCCGCAAATCCCGCTGCTGTTCATGGAGGAAGAATTCGGCTCCACCCAGCCGTTCCTCTACTTCACGGATTACGCGGGCGAACTCGCTCAAGCGGTGCGCGATGGCCGGCGGCGAGAGTTCGCCAAGTTTTCTGCTTTCACGGATCCCGAACGCCGTGCGCGCATTCCCGATCCGAATGCAGTGCAGACCTTTGCGCTGTCGTCGCTGCCCACCGAAGAGGAGCCTAGCGGCACCACCGGTACCGGCAACGGCAGCGGCACTGCCAGTGGCGCCGCCGCCCATGGCGAACGCGAGGCGTGGCTGCATTTTTATCGATCGGCTCTCGCGGTGCGCGCAAAACTGATCGCGCCGCGCCTTCGCGGCGCCCGCCCGCTCGATGCCACGCTCTTGCGCGCGGCGCAAGGCCACGACGCCAATGCGCTCGTCGCACGTTGGCGGCTGGGAGACGGCGAGACACTCGCCATCGCACTGAATCTAGCATCCGATACGCTGCCCTTCGAGAAACGGCCCGAAGGCAGGATCATCTTCGAAACGCCGGATCGCACGCGTGACACCGTCGACGCGGGGGAATTGCCCGGCTACGCATGCATCGCGTGGCTGACAGGCGACGTCAATGCATACGCCCTGCACCACGATGTTCGCCGCGCTGCGCCGGAGGGAAGCGCAGCATGAGCGCAACCGGACCGATCGGATCGTCGCTCGGTCGCGAGACGATCGAGCGAATCGCCACGCGCGCCGGCTTCGAAGTGCATTGGGAAGACGCGAACAAGCGCACGCACCGCGTGAAATCGGAAACGCTCGCGACGCTGCTGGCCGCGCTAGGGCTGCCGTGCGGCACCGCCGACGAGGCCAAGCAGACGCTCGCGATGCTCGATGCCGAACGCGCCGCGCCGACGCTGCCGCCGCTGCTCACAGCCGAATGCCATCGCACGACGGCATTACCGATCGCATCGGGGAAAACCGGTGCCCCCTATCGGATCGAACTGGAAAGCGGGCGCGTCGTGCATGGTCGTTTAGGCGTGCCCAAAGGCGATTCGGCGCTGCTTGCCCCGATCGCCGAGCCCGGTTATCACGTGCTCGAACTCGGCGATCAGCGCGTGCGCGTGGCGGTTGCGCCACCGCGCTGCTACACCGTCGAAGACGCTTGTCGCGATGCGAGCGCCGCCGCCAACGGCCAGCGCGCGCGGCGCAGCAACGCCGACGCGCCGCGCGCCACGTCGATCTGGGGTATCGGTGCGCAGCTTTACGGGCTGCGTCGTCCCGGCGACGGCGGCATCGGCGACTTCACCGCGCTCGCCTCCGTCGCACGGCACGGCGCGCGCGCGGGCGCCGACGCGCTCGCGATCAGCCCCACCCACGCCATGTTCAGCGCGGATCCGCACAAGTTCAGCCCTTATGCGCCGTCGTCTCGGCTGTTTCTGAACATCGCTCATATCGATCCTTCGGCCGTGCTCGGTGCGCAGGCCTTCGAAGCTGCGCTTGATGCCGTAAGTGGGAACGGCGATCGATCGTCTCGAGAGCGATGGGCGGAACTCGAGGCCTTGCCGCTCATCGATTGGCCCGACGCACTGCGGTTGCGGCTCGCCGTGCTGCGCGCCCTGTACGAGCGGGTTTGCGCGCGCGAGCGCTCGGCAGCGACGCCGCTCGCGCGCGAGTTCGACGCATTCTGCTTGAAGGGCGGCCGCGCGCTCGAAGATCACGCGCGTTTCGAAGCGATCGATGCGATGCAGCGCGCCGCACGCGGCATTGGACATTGGCGGGACTGGCCGCAGGCGTTCACGGACCCGCGCCGCCCCGAGGTCGACGCGTTCGCGCACGATCATCGCCATGACGTGGACTTCCACTTGTTCATGCAGTGGCTCGCGGCCAAGGGCTTGGGCGACG
>JBQCDS010000675.1:0-5507 GCA_051961035.1 Trinickia sp.
CGGCCTTGCGGCCGCATCCGGTGCTCGGAAAGTGGCTATATTTTTCGAAAAACGATCCGGCGTTTTAATCGGTCGTGGAGCGCGTCGTCACGCTCGTGCTCGAGCGTGACCCGCGCATTGGTGTCGAACCCAAGCCGAAACGCAGTCGCAAAGCGGCATTACCTGAAAGAGCCCATCGATCCCGATGAAAATCAAAGCCGGCACCCTCCTCGAAATCGCCGTCAATTTGTTCTTGCCCTGGCTCGTCTATCGCCTGGCGCTGCCCTATCTCGGTTCGCTCGGTGCACTTTACGCTTGCGCCGTGCCCCCGCTGGTCTGGAGCGTCGCGGAATTTGCAAAGGTGCGCCGCGTCGATGCGCTCAGCGTACTCGTCTTGTTGGGAATCGGGCTCTCGATCTTGCTGATGGCGATCGGTGGAAGCCCACGCGTCTTACTCGTGCGCGAATCGCTCGCTTCGGGTTTGATCGGAATCGCGTTCCTGCTCTCGCTGGCGCGTGATCGGCCGCTCGTCTTCTATCTTGCAAGAGCGACCATCGCACGCCAGCAAACAGGTGGCGTCGCTCGCTTCGAGGCGCTCTGGCGCGAACGGCCCATTCTGCGCGCAAACCTGCGGATGATGACGGCCGCGTGGGGCGCGGCCCTGACAGCCGAAACATTGCTGCGCTGCTGGCTCGCATGGCACTGGCCCGTCGAACGTTCGCTCGTCGCGCTGCCGATCATCAGCTACGCGATTTATGGTGCGTTGATGATTTGGACGTTTTGGATGCGCAAGCGCATGCAAGCGCGGGAACAAGCCGTGTTACTTAGAGCGACGGTGCAAAATCCAAGCGAGCAAGCGCCTTAAAGGCATTCCTCATGAATGCGCTTTGCGCCCCGTCGTCGCCGAGAGTGGCTTACCCGTGATGTCCCGAGATCGGCCCGGCCTCGCCCGTTAGGTTCAACACGCCGTCGATCCATCCCAGGAACGTGGAAAACGAGAAATCCGACGATCGATCCGTCCGGAAAGCCTTCATGACGGGCGCATCCGCTGGATCCTTCTGATTGAGTAAATCGGCGATAAACGTGCCGACGTCGCCGTCGATGCCGTTTTCATGAATGCCGGACCCCGTGAAGCTGACGGCGGTCACTTGATGGTTATGCATGAAGCCGCCTCGCGCCCAAGGCATGAAGTATCCAAAGTTCGTCAATGGATCGATTGTCTGCTTCAACAGATTCAATTCTTGCTCGTACATCGCGAGCGCAAGCGCATCCTTGGTGGCATCGTCCGGCGCGGCGATCACGGCGGGGACGAACGGCCGGTAGTGATAGGCCGCCATCACGGCATCGCGTTGATAGGTCGTGTAGCCGAACCGATCGTGAGGAAACGTTCGCGCCAATGCTTCATAGGCGCTGCCCATGTTGTTCGGATCGAAGTACGGCGATAGCTGGCTGTTGATCGTGATCATGCCGTTCGGCCCCGCCATGTCCCACTCGGTTCGCACCTTGACATAAAGACCCACCGAGGGATGCGTCGTCGGGTCGGCATCGAACGGCGTAATGAACACGGTGCCGGCGTCGTCCAGCATCGAACTATGCGCTCGCGGCTGTAGGAGGTTGCGCAGCATCGCATAGTTGGCGAGCGCGCCATAGCCGCCCGCGCTGGTCCCGTACACGAGCAGCCGGCCAGGTTGGCCGAAGCCGTGATCGACGAGCCATTGGGCCACTGTCTGGACATTCTTCAAGCCGTTGTAGTGCTGAATGCGCCACTCGCCCGTGGGAGACGTATAGCTACGAACGGCACTGCCCATGTGAATGTCGCCCGTACAGTACGGCACGTACACCTGCGTCCAGTCCTGAGTTTCGACGCGCGGCTCGCCCACGAGCTTATGCGCGAGATCCATGCGGACCATCAACGGCGAAAGAAACGACGCCATCAAACTTTGGCTTGTCGTGCCGTTCATGTAGTTATGTGGAATGCCGTCGGGATTGAACGCTCCAAGGCCGGCCTCGGGGCCTTCGGTAGCCGCGCCCGAGCACGTTGCGTAATTCCAGCACGCGCCACCGGGCTGCATCATGTAGAGCATGTTGTTCGATTGGGCGCGATTGATATAGAAACGCATCGGCGTTCCGTTGCCGCATGACGCGCCGCTGCTTTGAGGCAATATCACCTCGTACCATGAATAAAATGGAATAGACGGATCCGGCAGTACGGTGTCGTTGGCTTGTGCGTTCAGCGTGGCACAACTCAGCATGCCGCCAAGACACACGGCTTTCAGCCATTTGGATGCAAACATCTTCCCTCCCATTTCGATGGTTCAACACAATGCTCGGCTCACTGAATGCGAGCCGCACTCTCAGTGCGTGTCGGGTGAAGAAGCGTGATCGAACAACTGGACGCGCAAGGCCTGAAGGCGCTGGGCGATGACAACCTGTTGCTGCGCGGGATCGGATACGGTGGCTTGAACCTCTTTAAAGATCGCGCGGCTTTGTTGCGCGTAGGCCTGATAGCGAGGGTCCTTCGCGGGCGATGGGCCTACTGTCTCTTTCGCGTACGCATCCCACTGCCGGCGGGACGCCGCCAAGTCAGCGTCGCGCTTGATCGGGTCTGGGTCCGCGTCGATCAGCAAGGCGGCCGTCATGGCTTGCGCTTGCACGGGGACGATCTCGTTGCGAGCGACATGCTCGGGCAACTCGGCCAGAATCTGACGAGCCAATCGCCCGCGCTCGGCTGCGGAGAGATGGTCTTTGTTGGCTCCGTATGCGGCTACGCGGTCGCGAAACCGTGCAAATGCGACGACGCGATGCACTTCCACTTCCGCATCCGGCCGCCCTTCGAGCGCTTGGCGCAACGCCGGCACATCGATCGCGCGTTCCGATGGCCCCGGCTCGGCGGTGGATAGAACCTGCGCCGCATTCGATGGCGAGTAAGCGTGCGTTATCGCCGTGCGACTCCCCTCGCTTGAGGGGGCATCGCTCGCGGTGCGGGAAGACCGTTCATATCGCCACACCGCGAATACGATGATTGCGGCCGCAACCAGTAACGCTCGCGGCCAAAGCGCTTTCGTCGTTTGCACGTCCTATCCCTATGAGCCTGCCGTGGATAGGAGTACGTTTTAGGACGAAAGGCGCTTATCGTCAAAATCGACACTAAGCGATGCACTCTAATTTTTTATGGAATCGCGCGCATTCATGCGGATTGACATGCGTTTTTCCCAACCCGATAAGATTCGCTTTTCCAATGCGTCGTAGCCGCCGCCGAAATGATGGCCGCCCGACGTGCGAATGACTTCCTGGGTATTGGACAAGGCGGGGCATAAGGTATCGTCTTCCTCCTGTCCGTAGAAGCACTGCACGAGCCCAGCCGGCAGGCGTTCGACCGCCGGCTTGGCTGGTAATGCGTTGGTGCTGGGCGGCAAGCCAAGCCAACCCGTTACTCGAATCTGAAAATCCGCCGCATGCGCGAAGCCGAGCAGCGACACGATCGCCACTTTCTCGCGCAACGAAGCGGGAAGCCGGTTATACGCGAACGGCATCACGTCCGCGCCGAACGAATAGCCGATCAAGGCAAACGAATCCGCGTGCCATCGCGCACCATAGACGCGCAGCACGCGGCCAATATCCCGGCTTACCTGCTCCGGCGTCTTCTCGCTCCAGAAGTAGCGCAACGCGTCCCAGCCGATAACGGACACACCGTCCTTCTGCAACTGCTCGCCAATCGTCTTGTCGAGGTCGCGCCAACCGCCATCGCCCGAGATCACGATCGCCAGTTTCCCGCTTGGATGCGCGGCCGGCAATTCGATGAGCGGTAGATCGGAGACGTCTTGCTCGCCGCCGGTAGCAGCCTGCAAATGCGGTTCGATCAATGCGGTCAGCTGATCGGCGCGCGTCGCGGACGCGGCGAACATCTTCGGCGGCTTGGCCAACAACGGCGCCATCAAGCGATCCGCATCCTTATCGAAATGAAATCCCGGCGAATCGGCGCCTTCCTTTACGGCCGATCGCTCGGCTTGCCGCTCCGACGCGATTTCGCTTTGCGACGTCACGCCCGTTTCGACGAAACCCGGCAACGCGCTGCCACGGCTGATGGTCGGATCCGGCGGGCATTGCAGAAAGTCGTGGTTGAGCTTGGCGTCGGCATCGACCGCCACCGCACCGGCGATCGTATTCGCCGGCGCTTGCGCGAGAACGTGCAGCGCGAGCGTCGCACCTTGGCCGGTTCCCGCCATGATCGGCGCGAAATATCGGCTTGATTTCAACTGACGCTCGAGTTGATGGCTGACCGCCTCGGCATCGCCGTCGAGTTGTCGGCAGGCTTGGCCGGTCGCGACCAGGTTTGCCGCATAGCGGGCCGTATCGACGCCCACCGTCAATGCCCCGCGTTCGGCCAGCGCATGGGCCGCTTGCGCGTCCGCCGCCGTCCAGCCGTGCCCTGCGGAAAACAGCACGACAAAGCCGCGCATCTCGCCGCGTGGCCATTGCACCGTCACATCGCCATAGCGGCCGCCCGATACGTGAGTCGCGTGCGATTCAGCCGCCTGTGCCCCCATGCACATAGACGAAACACCTGCCAACACGGCAAGCCATTTGATTTTTTTGAGTGCTGCGTGAAAGGTCATGAACGGCGGCCCCCCGCCAAAATCGAAAGGTCGAGCAGCGTCAGGACGGCACCCGCCCATCCCGACACCGCGAGATATCGCGGCTCCCAGCGCGGCTGAAATTTGCCTTTGAACGCGCGCAGCCCCTGGAAGTTGTAGAAACGCCCGCCGAATCGCCACACGAGCGACGCAAGCTGATGCAGCGGGGAGCCGAGCGGCATCGGCCGCACACCCGAGAACGGCGCGACGCCAAGACTCAAGTGACGGTAGCCCTCGCTCTTCAAATGCAGCGCGAGCTGCACGAATAGATAGTCCATGACGAACGGCGAAGCATCGGATAGATGGCGCATCACGCCCACCGTCGCCTCGACGTTCAGGTCTGTCGTCATGAACGTCGTGAACGCGACAGGCACACCAGCCTGCCTGACCAACATCACCGATTGCGCCGCGAGATAGGCCTCGCTGAAAGCCGCCACCGAGAAACTCTTTTCGCGCCCGGCTCGGCTATCGAGCCAACTATCCGAAATGCGGCGCAACACATCCAAATGTTCGGGCATGGCAGACGCGTCGATCACTTCCGCCGTGCAGCCGTCGCGTTCTGCACGTCGCATCGAATAGCGCAAGGCGGCGCGTTTCGGTCCGCTCAAGTCGAAAGTGTCGAGGGCGAGCCGCGCTTCCTCGCCGAGTTTCATGAGCGTCAAGCCGGAATCCAAATAGAGCGGCAGCGAATCGGCTCTCACCTGGTAGAACGCCGCACGTCCTCCGTGCTTCTGCGCAAGCATCACGAAGTTGCGGATCAACTCAGGCCATGCGTCGCGCGGGCCCACGGGATCGTGCAGCGCAGCCCAGGTACGGCCATGCTTGGCGTACATCAAGAACGCTTGGCGCGATTCGGAGAACAAGAAACTCTTGTCGCCCATCATCGCCAACCCG
>JBQCDS010000676.1:0-5218 GCA_051961035.1 Trinickia sp.
TCTCAAACTATTGGTTCGGGCTAAATGGCCACACATTCGGATTGCGCATGCGCAGCCGTCAGCACCCCAGCCATCAGGAGCATCCATGCGAAGCGTCACCGCCCCTCGTTCGAAACTGCCCGACGTCGGTACCACGATCTTTACGGTGATCGGACAGCTCGCGAGCGAGTACGACGCGCTGAACTTGTCGCAGGGCGCTCCGAATTTCGCGCCCGATCCGGCGCTGATCGACAGCGTGGCGCGCGCGATGCGCGACGGGCATAACCAGTATGCGCCGATGGCCGGCGTCGCCCCGCTGCGCGACGCGCTCGCCGAAAAAACCGAGCGTCTGTATGGCACGCATTACGACCCGGCCACCGAAATCACCGTCACCGCGAGCGCGAGCGAGGGTCTCTACGCATCGATCAGTGCGCTCGTGCACCCGGGCGACGAAGTGATCTACTTCGAGCCGTCGTTCGACAGCTATGGGCCTATCGTGCGGATGCAGGGTGCGATGCCCGTCACGATCAAGCTCATGGCGCCGCACTTCCGCATCGATTGGAGCGCGGTGGCCGCCGCGATCACCCCGCGAACGCGAATGATCATCGTCAACACGCCGCATAATCCGACGGCAACGGTTTTCTGCGCAGACGACATCGCTCAGCTCGCCCGCCTGACGCGGCAAACCGACATCGTGGTCCTGTCCGACGAGGTATACGAACACGTCGTGTTCGACGGCGCCCGGCACGAAAGCATGGCGCGGCACCGTGAGCTCGCGGAGCGCAGCGTGATCGTATCGTCGTTCGGCAAGTCATTTCACGTGACTGGCTGGCGCGTCGGCTATCTGCTCGCGCCGGCTGCTTTGATGAGCGAAATCCGCAAAGTCCACCAGTTCATGGTGTTCTCCGCCGATACGCCGATGCAGATCGCGTTCGCGCAGATGCTCGCGCAGCCGGATTGCTGTCTGGGCCTGTCCGCGTTTTATCAGAACAAACGCGATTTGCTCGTGCGCGAACTCGAAGGCTCGCGCTTCGAGCTCCTGCCCAGCGAAGGTTCTTTCTTCATGCTCGCGCGTTTCAGGCATTTCTCGGACGAGCGCGACAACGATTTCGTGCTGCGGCTGATCCGCGACGCGCGTGTCGCGACCATACCGCTGTCCGCGTTCTACACGGACGGCACCGATGCCGGCGTGATCCGGCTGAGTTTCTCGAAGGACGACGCAACACTGATCGAAGGCGCACGCCGTCTTCGCGATATCTGATCGAGAACAACGCGCGGCAGCGGGCCGCGATTAACCATGATCCCGGGAGATCACCATGAAGCATCTGAAAGTTTGGCTCGCCGTTGTCTGCGCGTTCGGTTCCGGCGCAGCGCTCGCCGAATCGAATACGCTGCGTTACGGCGTCGAGGCACAATATGCGCCCTTCGAATCTAAATTGCCGAGCGGCGAGCTGGTCGGCATGGATATCGATGTCGGCAATGCGGTGTGCAAGCTCACGAAGCTGTCATGCAAGTGGGTCGAGATGTCGTTCGATGGCCTGATTCCCGCGCTGAACGGACGTAAATTCGACGCCATCAACTCGGGGATGAACGCGACCGACAAGCGTCGCGAAGCCATCGACTTCACCAACATCATCTATCGTGTGCCGACGATGCTGATCGCGCGTACCGGCAGCGGCATCTTGCCCACGCCCGAGTCGCTGAAGGGCAAGCGCATCGCCGTGCTGCAATCGTCGATTCAGGAGACCTACGCCAAGGCGCACTGGGAGCCGGCGGGCGTCCAGGTCGTCTCGTACCAGGACCAGAACCAGGCCTACACTGATCTGTCCTCCGGGCGGGTCGACGGTACGCTCGTGATGGCCCCGGCGGGTCAAGCCGGTTTCCTCGCGACTCCCGAGGGCAAGGGCTTCTCGTTCGTCGGCGGACCGGTGCATGACGACAAGATCCTCGGCAGCGGCATTGCGTTCGGGGTGCGCAAAGGCGACGACGCGTTGAAGGCGAAGCTGAACGCGGCGATCGACAAGCTGAAGGCCGACGGCACCGTGAAGGCGTTCGGCCAGAAGTACTTCGGCAACATCGACGTCTCGGCGAAGTGACCAAGTGCTGACTGACCATCGCGCTGGCGCGCACGGTGCACCCGAGTGCCGGGCAACGGACTGGCGCGCGATCGAAACCGCGCTCGTCGCCGAGTTGGGTGCGGATATCGTCACGCTGTCGTCCGACATCGACCCGCGCTACTTTACCGCGTACAACGAGGCGCCGGGCGCGCGACCGCGGGCGCTCGTGCGGCCGCGCAGCGTCGAGCACGTATCGCGCACGCTCGCGTTGTGCGCGCGCCTCGGACAATCGGTCGTGCCCCAGGGCGGGCTGACCGGGCTCGTGCGCGGCGCGGTTGCGCTCGGCGGCGAAGTGGTGCTCTCGATGGAGCGGTTCGCGGGCGTCGAGTCGCTCGATGCGGCGGCCGGCGCGATCACCGTGCGCGCCGGTACGCCGCTGCAAGCCGTCCAAGAAGCCGCGGAAGCGGCCGGGTTCACGTTCGGCGTCGATCTTGGCGCGCGTGGCTCGTGCCAGATCGGTGGCATGATCGCGACGAACGCGGGCGGCACGCGCGCAATTCGCTACGGAATGATGCGCGAGCAGGTGCTCGGGCTCGAGGTAGTGCTCGTAGACGGCACGGTCGTATCGTCGATGAATCGGATGCTGAAGAACAACACGGGCTACGACCTCAAGCAATTGTTCATCGGCAGCGAAGGCACCCTCGGCATCATCACGCGCTCAGTGCTGCGGCTTCGGCCGAAGCTCGCCGCACCGGCCACTGCGATGTGCCGGGTCGTCGATTACGACGCCGTCGTCCGGCTCTGGAACCGCATGCGCACCATACCGGCGCTCGTTAGTTTCGAGGCGATGTGGCCGGCGTTTTATCGATATGTCGGCAGCCACACCCGTGACGTCGTCGCGCCGTTCGCGGGCGACGAGGGTTTTGCCGTGCTGATCGAGTGCGCGACGAGCGAGTCGGGCGGCGATGCAGCGGAGGCGCTGGAGGCGTGCCTCGCAGCGTGCCTCGAAGCGGGGATCATCGAGGACGCAGCGCTCGCGATGTCGGAGCGGCAAGCGCGCGACATGTGGTTGCTGCGCGAAGGGCTCGCGATCGACGCTTTACCGAACGTCATCAACTTCGACGTGAGCCTGCCGACCGGCGAACTCGGCGCGTTCGCGCAACGCTGCGAGGCGGCGCTCCAGGCGCACTGGCCTGGTGTGGTGAGCCTCTTCTTTGGCCATATCGGCGACGGCAACCTGCATATTGCCGTATCGATCACCGAACTGAGCGACGAGCAGGCGGACGAGCTGGACCGTATCGTCTACGCTGTCGTGCGGGAAATGGGCGGATCCGTTTCTGCGGAGCACGGGATCGGCGTGCTGAAACGACCGTACCTCAGCTTCACGCGCAGCGACGCGGAAATTGGCTTGATGCGCCGGCTCAAGGCCGCACTCGATCCGCAGCATATTCTGAATCCCGGCAAGGTGCTCTGAGCGACACATGGCGGCTGCGCGCAGCGCCCCGTCCGATTGCGCTGCCGCCGGACGGCGCGCCCATTTTCCCGAATCCATCATGACCCGTTTCCAGCCGTTTCCCCCCATCGGCCAACTCGCCGGCGACCTAGCCGCCGGCAGAACGACGAGCCGCGCGCTCGTCGATACCGCGCTCGGCCGTATCGCCGATCCGGCTGGGCAAGGTGGGGTCGTCTTCACCGAAGTCGACGCGTGCAACGCGCGCGCGGCCGCTGACGCGAATGACCGCCTGCGCGCGGCCGGCACCGTGTTGTCACCGCTCGCCGGGATTCCCGTGTCGGTGAAGGATCTGTTCGACGTCGAAGGCCAGGTCACGCGCGCCGGCTCGCGCGTGCTCGACGGCGCGCCGCCCGCCGCGGCCGATGCGCATGTGATCGCGCGGCTCAAGTGTGCGGGCGCGGTGCTTGTCGGCCGCACGAATATGAGCGAGTTCGCATTCTCGGGCCTCGGCCTGAACCCGCACTTCGGCACGCCACGCTCGCCGTATCGCCGTCACGTGCCGGGTGATGCACGGATCGCGGGCGGCTCGTCGTCGGGCGCGGCCGCGTCGGTTGCCGACGGGATGGCGGCCGTCGCGCTTGGTAGCGACACCGGCGGCTCCATCCGGATTCCCGCCGCGCTCTGTGGGCTCACCGGCTTTAAACCGACCGCAAGCCGGATACCGAAGCAAGGCGGCGTGCCGTTGTCGACGACGCTTGACTCATTCGGGCCGATCGGCGTGAGCGTCGCGTGCTGTGCGCTCGTCGACCGGATACTCGCGGGCCTCGAGCCGAAAGTCCCGGCTGCGCGCCCGCTGGAAGGCGTGCGCCTCGGCGTTTTGAAGAACTATGTGACGGACGACGTCTCGCCCGAGGTGTCGACGACGCTCGACACGGCGCTCAAGCATCTGGAGTCGGCCGGCGCAATCATCAGCGACGTGCGAGTGGGCGCGCTCGACCGGCTGCCCGAGATCAACCGTTTCGGCTTCTCGCCGATAGAGGCCTATGCGTGGCACCGGCCGCTGCTCGCGGCGCATCGCGACCGGTACGATCCGCGCGTGCTGTCGCGAATCCTGAAGGGCGAGCCGGCGACCGCGGCCGATTATCTGGACCTGCTCGCCGCACGCGACGCGCTCATCGACGACGTCGCGCAAACGGTCTGGCCGCGATTCGACGCACTCGTCGCTCCAACGGTGCCGGTCGCACCGCCGCGGGTCGCGGAACTCGAGGCCGACGATGGCGCGTTCGCACGGATGAATGCGCTGATACTGCGCAATCCGAGCGCGTTCAATTTCCTCGATGCGTGCGCGTTGTCGCTGCCGTGCCATGCGCGCGACGCGGCGCCTGTCGGCCTAATGCTCGCAGCCGCGCCGCATCGAGACGACGCGCTGCTCGCGATCGGCCAAGCGGTCGAGGCGGTGCTGAACACGCTCCGCTAGCGGCATGAGTGATTCCCTCATTGCGGAGGGTCGACGAGTGCGTCAGGAGCGTCGCTAGTCGAGCCTTCTCGGACGGATGGGCGCTTAAAATTCATGGGTCGCTTTCGATATACCTTGAGACATTCATGGGTTCATTGACGCAGCGGCTACCGGTCGCGAGCAGGCGGATAATCGCGATGAATTCATTGGGCACGGCGGGGCGGGCGAAATTAATTAATTCCTTCGGGTAAACTACTTTCCGATTGCACCGAC
>JBQCDS010000677.1:0-3548 GCA_051961035.1 Trinickia sp.
AAAATCCTCGACGTATCGATCGACGCCCACCAGCATGGACAGCGCAGGCTCGTGGATGTATGCATTCGCGCAGCGATCGCGCCGGATGGCGCTAGCGGCGCTCGGCCAATTGTTGAGCGGGCACCCGGCTGCGGTGGCGAATGGCTCGATCGCCAAGCTCGTCGACGCGCAGAACCTGACGCAGTCCGCCCTCGATCTATTGGCGCTTCACGGCAGCGACGCTACCGGCGCGGTGCGGTATCGACGTTCGTCGACGATGCGCTGGCCATGATCAGTGCGGGTGGAACAAAAGAAATGCATCGACGAAATGTGTTCGCTCAGATGCAGCGCGAACATGCGAATGGGCGGGCGGCCAGTCAAGGTACGCTCGAAAGGCCGCCGCATCTTGCTTCGGTGACTAGTTAGTGATCCTAATTATTGCGCCTTGAGCCGAATATCGCGCGAAGAGGCACCGACGTAGAAGTGCCCGCCATCGGCCAGCTTCCACCTGTTGTGGCTCGTATCCCAGACGCGCCGCATTTGCGCCGGAATTTCCACGCATACCCGGCGTGTTTCTCCCGGATTCAAACGCACCTTCTCCCAGCCGACAAGGCGCTTCGGCGGCTCCACGGGATCGTTCAAACCGGCCAGATAGACTTGCGGCACCTCGGCGCCGGCCACCTGCCCATCGTTGCGCAGCGTGAACGACACCGTGGCCGAATGATCGCGATGCTGACGCACGCTCAGATCCGAATAGGCGAAGTGCGTGTATGACAGGCCATGGCCGAACGGGAACATCGGTTGAATGTTTTTGGCGTCGTACCAGCGATAGCCCATCTTGAGCCCTTCCGAGTACACCGGATTTTGCGCGATCGCGCCACCGTCCCATGTCGGCGTATCGGCATCGCGCAGTGGGAACGTGACCGGGAGCTTGCCGGAAGGATTGACCTTGCCGAACAGCACATTCGCAATGGCGTTGCCGCCGCCCTCGCCGGGATACCACGCCTCGACGATCGCCGAGACTTGATCTTTCCAAGGCATCAGCACGGGGTTGCCGTTCTCGAGCACGACGACGACATGGGGATTGGCCTGGGCGACGGCCTCTACCAGTGCGTCCTGATTGGACGGATTCGCGAGCGCGAGGCTATGCAGTTCGCCGAAATCCTCGCCGCCCGATTGAGTCAGCACCACGATTGCAACGTCCGACTGCCGCGCCAAGTTCACCGCCGCGTCGATCTCCTGCTGCGTGTAGGCCCTGAACGGCGATTGCATGTCCTCGCTGCCGGCAAACGTGACCGTCGCGTTCGGCGCTAGATTCTTGATGGCCGCCGTGATCGGTGTGGGCAGCTTGATCCAGGGGTTCGGCCACCAGCTGCATCCCGTCGATGTCGGGAACGTGAGGCCGCCGCACCCCGGGAACGCGCCGGTCACCGGATCGCGGGTGTCGCCCGAGCCGCCGCCCGTCATCACCCCAACGTCCGCGTGCCCGCCGATGACCGCGATGTTCTTCACGCTCGATGCATCGAGCGGCAATTGCCGATCCTGGTTCTTCAGCAGCACGATCGATTGCTCTTCGGCGTGCTGCGCGAACAAGCGCGCCGCCCCGAAATCGATCGGCTGGCCGCCCTTCGGAGGATCATCCATGACGCCCGTGCGGATCATGACGTACAGCTTGCGGCGCACCATGTCGTCCAGACGCGCTCGCGTGATTTCATGATTGGCCAGAGCTTGCTTCACCAGCGCCGGCGTAAGAAAGACTGTCGGCCCGACGTCTTCCTCTTCGTCGAGCCCCGCGTTGATGGCCTTCGCCGTGCTGTGCGCGGCGCCCCAATCGGATTGCACTTGACCTTTGAAGTGCCAATCGCCCTTCAGCACATCGTTGAGCACGTGCTGGTTTTCACACGCGTAGTCGCCTCGGATCTTGTTGTAGCTGCACATCACGCTGCCGGGCTGCCCTTGCTCGACGGCGAGTTCGAACGGCAGCAGATACAACTCTCTGAGGGTGCGCTCGTCGATCGTATCGTTGCCCCCCATCCGATTCGTCTCTTGTTCGTTGCCAACGTAATGCTTGATCGTCGCGATCACCTTGTGATCCTGCGTGGCGCGCGTCCGTGCCGCCAGCATTTCGCCGGCCAGTACCGGATCTTCGCCGAGGTATTCGAACATTCGTCCGCCACGCGCCTCGCGCGCGAGGTTGGTGCCGCCGCCCAAACCCATTGCAAAGCCTTGCTCGCGCAATTGATGGGCGATGACGGCGCCGAATCGATAGGCCAGCCTCGTATCCCAACTGGCGGCGAGGGCTAGCGTCGCCGGAAACGTCGTGCTCGGCTGAACCGTGCTGCCCGAGCCCGTAGCCGAATCGACCATGTTGATGCTCGGAATACCCAATCGCGGCACGCCTTGAATGTAGCCCGCGCCGCCGCCCGGCACGTCGCTCATTTGGTACTCCGAGTGAATCAGTTGCAGCTTTTCGTCGAGCGTCAATTGCCGCACGAGCGCATCGGCGCGGCGGTGCGCGACATCGTCCATGAATGGATTGCTGGCCGGCGAGAGATCACCGGCATGCGCGGCGCTTTGCGCAAACACACACAGTGCCGCTTGAGCGATGACGAGGGCGAGGGATAAACGCTTTACCTGCATGGGTTCGTCTCCGTGATTGATTGACGTGGCTATGCACTGCTCAACAACACTCGCGTGACGCCGCGCAAGGGCGAGCGAAAGCGCGAGACAGATATCTCGTTGCAAAGCGTCTTACGGATGAAACTGAGTCATGCGGCGCGGAACACCGTTGATGCCGACATCGCGCGCCGGCGAAAGCGGCTTACCGCAGGATGTAGCGAAACTCCGGGCTTAGTAATAACGCATAAGTAGCCTGACTACAAGAAAAGATTTGATTGGATGTATTGAAAGCGGCACCTGCCGAGTTGAAATGGCATTACTTACTGGTGGGCATCGACTATCTGGGATGCGCGGAAATAGCGTCGGAAATTTTTATAGATTTCATTTCGACGCGAGAGGAAAGCGTGCAGCAGTGCCACGCGGGGCGCGCCTTGGGCCGACGCTCAATCGTAGCGACGCGACGCGGGCGTAGTCGAAAACGTCAGGCTTTATGTTTCTACTGAATAGATGAACGATTACAAACCGAATACAGCTGTGGTACAAGAAGTGATCGCGCCGGTAGAGATATCGGCCGGGGCGTTCGCCGCATGCAGGCATTCGCTAGACATTCAAGCATGCGATTGTCAATTAAATAAAATGCATGCGATTCACATAACACTTCTTTCCACCCAATTGCGTATTGCGCGGGTAATCAGCGGAAAAACGATCGACGATCGACGGCGCGGTCATATGAATGTCAGTTGAACGTGTGTACGGAATCCAACTCGGCAACATCGTCATCCAGGCGCCCAAGGGCGGCTAAGAAGGGAGTCAGTTCGGCCGCAATCGGGTAGGGTGAGGGGTTACCCCCTCAGCCCTCCCACACCACCGTACGTGCGGTTCCGCATACGGCGGTTCAGTTGATACGCTGGAGGCGATCCACAGTTTCGCGGATCGAGATCAGTCCCCAG
>JBQCDS010000678.1:0-2644 GCA_051961035.1 Trinickia sp.
AGATCATGCATCCAAGCCGTTGGGCGCGATCATCGACCAGTTGCTGATCGCATTCGGCACCGAGATTCTGAAGATCATCCCGGGGCGTGTGTCGACGGAAGTCGATGCGCGTCTCTCGTTCGACGTGCAGGGCTCGATCGCCAAGGGCCGCGAACTGATTGCGCTCTACAAGGATCACGGCATCGACCGCGAGCGCGTGCTGATCAAGCTGGCTTCCACGTGGGAAGGCGTGCGCGCCGCCGAAGTGCTGCAAAAGGAAGGCATCAACTGCAATATGACGCTGCTGTTCTCGCTCGCTCAGGCCGCGGCGTGCGCGGAGGCAGGCGCGAAGCTGATCTCGCCGTTCGTAGGCCGTATTTACGACTGGTATAAGAAAAATGCCGGCAGCGCGTGGGACGAAGCGAAAGACGGCGGCGCGAACGACCCGGGCGTGCAGTCGGTGCGCCGCATCTACGCGTACTACAAGAAGTTCGGCTACAAGACGGAGGTGATGGGCGCGAGCTTCCGCACGACGAGCCAGATCGTCGAATTGGCCGGTTGCGATTTGTTGACGATCAGCCCCGATCTGCTGCAAAAGCTGCACGACAGCAACGACACGGTGGAACGCAAGCTCTCGCATGAAGCGAGCGCCGGCCAAACGATCGAGCGTATCGCCATCGACGAACCGTCGTTCCGCTTCCAGCTCAACGACGATGCCATGGCGACCGACAAGCTGGCCGAAGGCATCCGTACCTTCGCTGCCGATGCCATCAAGCTGGAAAAGCTGATCGACTCGCTGCGTTGAGCCGCATCGCGCCCGCGCATTGCCCGATCACTCAGGAGGGATCGATCATGGTGGTTCAGCCTTATCTGTACTTCCATGGCCGCTGCGACGAGGCGCTCGCTTTCTACGAGCGGGCGCTCGACGCCGAGGTCACGTTCAAGATGCGCCATAAGGAAGCCCCGGGCGATTACGCGCTCGAAGGCGAAGCCGGCGAGCGCATCATGCACGCGTCGTTCAAGGTCGGGCAGACAACGTTGATGGCGACCGACGGCATGCCGGGCGAAACGGCGGCGCCGACCTACTCGGGCTTTAGCATTTCCGTGTCGCTCGATAGCGTGGCCAAGGGCGAGAAGATCTTCAACGCGCTGGCCGAAGACGGCCAGGTGCGCTTCCCGTGGCAGCCCACCTTCTGGGCGAAGGGCTTCGGGATGGTCACCGATAAGTTCGGCGTGCCGTGGATGGTCAACGTCGAGAACAAAGAGCCCTGACCGAGCGGTAGCGGTCTATCTCAAGGCGCGGCGCCGGCGCGCAATCTGCGAGCGGGCCGCCGCATCGCCTTCGATGTGCCAGTGACGCTCCGTATCCGCGAGCAGCGCCCGCAGTGCATCGGTTTGCTGAGCGAACCACCCAGCAATCCAGCGCGGCCCCGGCAGCAGATCGCCGAGCGCCGAGTTCGGCGCGCCCTCCTTGGCATCGTCGCCGCCCGCGCCCGGCAGCGGCGCGGCCAAACGCTCGCCCGCGCGCGATTCCGAACCAAAGCGCAACGCGCGCGCCATTCTGAGCAAGACGGCACGCTCCGCGCGCGCCTGTCCCGTCGCGTCCCCCACGGCGGACGGATGCATCGCCGCGCTCGTCGACATCATTTCGAGCGCGCTCAGCGTCGAACGATGCAAGCGCTGGATCGCCTCGAGGCGTTTGAGCGGAATATCGACTTCTTTCGCCACGGAAGGCATCAGCGAACGCAGCTTGACGAGGCGCGCGTTCAAAGCTGCGAACGCCGCGACGTGCGCATCGACGTCGAGCGGCTCGCCGCGCGCGATGCGGCCGCGAATGCGCGCGCAATCGCGCAGGTTGCGGGCGAGCAGATAGCGCCACGAATACGTGGCGTACAACGGCAGCGCGAATGAAAACGCGAGCGCGACGGCGATGCCGATCAGCACGTTCAGCGTCCGCCATAGGCCCGTATCGATCGTGCTGTCTCCGTGCCCCGCGACGATGCAGATCGTGATGGCGGTGAGCAGCGCGATATAGCCCGCCTTGCCGATCGCGTAATACCCGCAGACACCGGCCGCGATCGACATCAGCACATAGGTGAGCGGCATCGAGCCGATCCAGTGCAGCTGCGCGATCAGCATCAGGCCGATCAATGCACCGAGCATCGTCCCAAGCGCTCGGTCGGCCGCCTTCTTGCGGATGTTGCCGTGATGCTGCAAGCCGCCGATGACGACGAGCACCGTCACCGACGCCCAGATGCCGTTCGGCACGTGAATGCCCGTGGTCACGAGGATGGAGACGAGCATCGCCAGGCCGACGCGCACGGCGTGCAGCATGCTCGCGTGCCGGTACCGGTAGTACGGCGAAACGACGACGCTCGGCAGCGACGTCGTCAGCCATCGGAAGGGGCTAAGGAGCTTAATCACGGGATCGATTCTCGGCTAAACGCGGCGCCGCGTCGATAGAAGCAACCAACGTGACCGACGCGGACAAGGCGCGTGACCGGCGCGTGCCAGACAGCATGACCGACAGCGCGACAGAATCGGGTAGGGTGAGGGGTTACCCCCTCAGCCCTCCCACACCACCGTACGTGCGGTTCCGCATACGGCGGTTCAGTTGATACGCTGGAGGCGATCCACAGTTTCGCGGATCGAGATCAGTCCCCAG